>NZ_BAAGXS010000001.1:0-146070 GCF_054779715.1 Actinophytocola sediminis
CACCCGACCGGCTCGCCCGCGCCACGGCCGCGCACCGCGCCGACGCGGCCGCCGCGTTCCGCCTGGCCATGCGCGTCCCCGGCGGCGGCGCCACCGGCCGCCTGCTCGGTCCGGCACCGATCGACGAGCACGGCGCCAAGGCGCTGTTCGCGCGGCGCGGTCTCGCGGTTCCGGATGGCCGCGCGTGCGACACCCGCGCCGGGGCCCACCAGGCCCTCGCCGCCCTCGGCGGGCCGGTCGTGGTCAAGCTCCGCGCCGCGGCACTGACCCACAAGTCCGATGTGGACGGTGTGCGGACCGGAGTGCGTACCGCCGATGGCCTCGACGAGGCGCTCGACGCGATCGACGCGGCCGCCGCGACGCTGGCGCTGCGCCCGCGCTACCTCGTCGAGCGGCAGGCGCCGCCCGGCCCCGAGCTGATCGTCGGCGCCACCCGGGACCCCGCCTTCGGCCCCTCGGTGCTGCTCGGTCTCGGCGGCACCGGCGTCGAACTGGCCGCCGACCCGGACCTGCGGCTGGCGCCACTGTCCGAACTGGACGCACGGGACATGGTGGCGGGATTGCCCGCGCCGCTGCTGGCCGGCTACCGCGGCGCGCCGCCGGTGGACCGCGAGGCCGTGGCGACGGCGATCCGGGCGGTGGCCGGGCTGTTGCTGGACCACGACGACGTGGTGACGGTCGAGGCCAACCCGGTGCGGCTCACCAGACAGGGCG
This sequence comes from Actinophytocola sediminis, assembly GCF_054779715.1. Lineage (NCBI taxonomy): Bacteria > Bacillati > Actinomycetota > Actinomycetes > Pseudonocardiales > Pseudonocardiaceae > Actinophytocola > Actinophytocola sediminis. Next base: position 715 of record NZ_BAAGXS010000001.1, read on the forward strand.
CGATCGCCCTGGACGCGGTGGTCGTGCTCGAGGAACAGGTGCAGGCGAAAGAGGTGCGGGGATGACCGGGGCGGACCAGAACAGGCACGAGGCACTCGTGGTGGGCGCGGGCCCGGTCGGGTTGACCGCCGCGCTGGCACTGCGGGCGCTGGGACGCCCGGTGACCGTGCTCGAGGCGGGCGCGGCCGGCCGGCCGCGGCCGGGCAGCCGGGCGATCTTCGTCCACGGCGTCACCCTCGCCGTGCTCGACCGGTCGTTCCCCGGGCTCGCGACGTCCCTCGCCGCGCACGGCGTGCTCTGGCACACCAAACGCACCTTCTACGAGGGCCGTGAGGTCTTCGCCCGCGGCTACCCGCCGCCGGCGCCGGACAGGCTGCCGCACTTCACCAGCCTGCCCCAGGTGGACACCGAGCGGTACCTGCTGCAGGCCTGCAAGGAGGCCGGCGTCGAGTTCGCCTGGAACCACGCGGTGTCCGGCGTCGAGTCCACAGTGGACGGTGTGCTGGTCACCACGGCCGACGGCACGCGGTGGGCGGCCGACTACGTGATCGCCGCCGACGGCGCGAGCTCGGCGGTGCGCAAGGCGATCGGCACCACAATGGACGGTGACCGGTCCGACGGCTGGTACATCGTCGTGGACACCGAGGAGGACCCGGCCGACCCACTGCCGGTGGAGCGGATCTTCCACTACGGCCACCCGGCCGTCGACGGCCGCAACGTGTTGCTCGTGCCGTTCGCCGGCGGCTGGCGGGTCGACCTGCAACTGTACGACGACGACGACCCGGAGGAGCTGCGCACGGGCGATGGCCTGCGCTCGTGGCTGCGCGCGGTCCTGCCCGCCGCCTACGCCGAGCGCGTCACCTGGGCGTCGGCCTACCAGTTCCTCCAGGTGGTCGCGGACGACTTCGCCGACCGCCACCGGCGGGTGCTGCTCGTCGGCGAGGCGGCGCACCTGTTCGCGCCGTTCGGCGCGCGCGGCATGAACTCGGGCGTGCCCGACGCGGACGCGGCCGCCACCGCCGTGCACCTCGCGCTGTCCACCCCGGTCCGCGCCCGCGCGGTCGCGGCCGTCGAGGACTTCGCCATCTCCCGGCGGCGGGCGGCGCTGTTCAACCGGGACGCCGCCGGGGTGTCCCTCGAACACCTGCGCCCGGACGAGGAGACCCGCGCCCGGCAACGCGCGGCCGCGGCGGGCGCGGCCGACGACGAGACGCTCGGGCACTGGCTGGACATCGCGCCCTACGGACCGCGCGAGGCGCCGCCGGGCAACACGATCTACCGGTACTGAGAGAGGAGCCGCGGTGCTCGGCACGATGGGACGGATGCCGCTGTCGCTGGCGATGGTGCTGCGGCGCGGGGCCTCGTTCGGCACCCACGCGCACGTCGTCGGCGTTGACCAGGGCGTCCGGGTCCGGCGGACCTGGCCGGAGGTGGCGGCCAGGGCCCGCAGGCTCGCCGCCGCACTGCCCGCGCTCGGGGTGGCGCCGGGGGACCGGGTCGGCACGTTCTCCTGGAACCGGCTCGCGCACCTGGAGCTGATGTACGGCGTGCCGCTGTCCGGCGCGGTCCTGCAACCGCTCAACGTCCGGCTGTTCGGCGACCAGCTCGCGTGGATCGCCCGCCACGCCGAGGATCGCGTCATCTTCGTCGACGCCGCGCTCACCCACCGGTTCGCGCGGATCGCCCCCGCACTGTCCGGTGTGGACTACGTGGTCCTGCCGGACGGCACGCCGCCGCACCCCGACTTCGCGGGCGCCACCGACTACGAGGACCTGCTCGCCGCCGCGTCGGACGACGAGCCGGCCGAACCGGACGAGTGGTCCGCGGCCTGTCTCTGCTACACCAGCGGCACCACCGGCAACCCCAAGGGCGTCGTCTACACCCACCGCTCGCTCACCCTGCACGCGATGAGCGCGCTGTTCGCCGACTCGTTCGCGGTCCGGGAGCGCGACGTGCTCCTCCCGCTCACCCCGCTGTTCCACGCCACCGCCTGGGGCCTGCCCTACGCGGCCGCGCTCGCCGGGGCCTCGCTCGTGCTCGCCGGGGCGGACACCAGCCCTGAGGCGATCGTGGACCTGATCGCCACCGAGGGCGTGACGATGGCCGCCGGCGTGCCGACGTTCTGGCTCGCCGTCGACGCGCTCGCCGGCGCCGATCTCGGTGGCCTGGAACGGATCCTGTGCGGTGGCTCGGCCATCCCGCCCGACCTGCTCGAGCGCTACCACCGGCGGGGCGTGCGGATGCAGCAGGGCTGGGGCATGACCGAGATGTCGCCGTCGGGCAACCTCACCAACGTCCGGCGCCGCCACGAGGACCGGCCGGCCACCGAACGGCTGGCCCTGCACGCCACCCAGGGCCTCACCACCGCGGGCGTCGAGCTGCGGGTGGTCGCCGAGGACGGCACCCCACAGCCCAGCGACGGGGCCTCGGCCGGCGAGATCGAGGTGCGCGGCCCGTGGGTGACCGAGTCCTACTACCGGCCCGATGACGGCGATGTCGACACCGATGACAGCAACCACACCCGTTTCCGGGACGGCTGGCTGCGCACCGGCGACATCGGCACCGTCGACGCGGACGGCTACCTGCGCGTCCTGGACCGCACCAAGGACCTGATCAAGTCCGGCGGCGAGTGGATCAGCTCGATCGAGCTGGAGAACCACCTCATGGACCACCCGGCCGTCGACCGGGCCGCGGTCATCGCGGTGCCGCACCCGGAGTGGGTCGAGCGGCCGGCCGCGCTGGTCGTGGCCGCCGGGCCGGTCACCGAGGGGGAGCTGCGCGAGCACCTGCGGTCGCGGGTGGCCAGCTGGTGGGTGCCGGAGCTGGTCGAGTTCGTCCAGGACCTGCCCCTGACCGCCACCGGCAAGTTCGACAAGCGCCGGATCCGGGAGACCTGGCAGCCGACGCGGAGGAGTGACTCATGAAACTGGACAACGTGGCCGTCCCACTCGGACTGTGCTGGTCCTCGCCGTTCACCCGCTGGCAGGGGCCGCTCGCGGAGCTGTCGAGCATCGACCTGGCCGTGGACGTCACCGGGCGGGCGCTGTCGGCACGGGAGTTCGACCCGGGGGAGGTCACGCACGCCGTGCTCGGCACGACCGTGCCCCAGGAGTCCGGTTTCTACGGCGTCACCTCGGTCGCGCCGCGCCTCGGCATGCCGGCGGTGACCGGTCCCGTGATCGCGCAGGCCTGCGCCACCTCCGCCGCGGTGCTCCAGGCGGCGGCGGTCCAGGTGCAGCTCGGCGCGCACCGCACCGTGCTGGCCGTGGCCACCGACCGCACCAGCAACGGCCCGCTCATGGTGTACCCGGCGCCCGCCCGCTCCGGCGGCGCCCCGCGCACCGAGCACTGGGTGCTCGACCCGATGGGCCAGGACCCGACCACCCGCGACTCCATGCTCGCGACAGCGGAGAACGTCGCCGCCGACGAGGGGTTCACCCGACCGGAGCTGGACGAGGTGACGCTGCTGCGCCACGAGCAGTACCAGTCGGCGCTGGCCGACGACCGGGCCGTGCAGCGGCGGTACTTCGTCGAGGCGCACGTCCCCGGCCGCAAGGGACACACGGTCGTCGCGGAGGACGCCGGCGTGCACCCGGCCACCCCGGCTGGCCTCGCGAAGCTCGCGCCCGTCACCCCCGGCGGGGTCGTCACCTACGGCACGCAGACCCATCCCGGCGACGGCACCGCCGGCGTTGTCCTGTCCACAGTGGACGCGGCGAAGGCGCGCGGCGGCGGGCTCGCGTGGCTCCGGGCGATCGCGTTCGCCAGGGTCGAGCCGGCGCGGATGCCCAAGGCGCCGGTGCCCGCCGCGCTCGCCGCGCTCGCCGACGCCGGGCTCACCATCGCCGACATCGACGTAGTCACCACCCACAACCCGTTCGCCGTCAACGACCTGTACTTCCACCGGCAGACCGGGTTCCCGCTGGAGCGGATGAACCCCTACGGCTCCAGCCTGGTCTACGGGCACCCGCAGGCCCCGACCGGACTGCGGGCGATCGTCGAGCTGATCGAGGCACTGTGGGCCCGCGGCGGCGGCCGGGGGCTGTTCACCGGCTGCGCGGCTGGCGACACGGCGGGCGCGGTCGTGATCGAGGTCGACGACTGAGGACCGCTCAGCTCTCGGCGGGCAGGATCAGCACGTCGGCGGCGCGGACGGTCACGGTCGCGGCCGCGCCCTCTGGCAGGTCGTGCTCGCCGAGCAGCCGGAAGGCGTGCTCGCCCGCGGTCGCGACCGTCTCGGTGTGCGCGCCGAGGAACAGCACCGCGGTGACCGTCGCGGCCCAGGAGTTGTCCCCGGTGGTGCCCGCGGGCGCCACCCTGGTCCGCTCCGGCCGGAACAGCGCCACCGCCTCGGCGCCGACCGCGATGTCGGCCAGTGGGCCGGTCACCTCGCCCAGGTCCGTGCCCAGCGTCGTGGTCCGCTCGTCGTGGCGCAGGACCGTGCCGGTCAGCTCGTTGCTGGTGCCGACGAAGTTCGCCACGTAGCGCGACGCCGGGGCGCGGTAGACCGTGGCCGGGTCGGCGAGCTGGCAGACCCGCCCGTGGCCGAGCACCGCGATCCGGTGCGCCAGCTCCATCGCCTCGTTCTGGTCGTGGGTCACGTACACCGCGGCGAAACCCAGCTCGCGCTGCATGGCCAACAGCTCCAGCCGCAGCTGCTCGCGCACCTTCGCGTCCACGTTGGACAGTGGCTCGTCGAACAGCACCAGGTCGTCCCCGCCGACGATCGCGCGGGCGAGCGCGATCCGCTGCTGCTGGCCACCGCTGAGCTGGTTGGGGTACTGCCGCGCCAGCTCCGGGGTGCCGACCTTCGCCAGCGCCGCGCGCACCCGCCGCTCGATCGTCGCCCGGTCAAGGCGGGGGCGGGCGTTGCGCAGCGGGTAGGCGACGTTGTCGAAGGCCGTCAGGTGCGGCCACAGCGCGTACGACTGGAAGATCATCGACAGCCGCCGGCGCTCCGGCGGCAGGTCGATCCCGCGCGCCGAGGAGAACACGTCCTCGCCGCGCAACGTGACCGTGCCCGCGTCCGCCCGTTCGAGGCCGGCGATGATCCGCAGCAGCGTGGTCTTGCCGCACCCGCTCGGCCCGAGCAGCACCAGGAACTCTCCTGGCGCCACCTCGAGCGACACGTCGTCGACCGCGTTCACCGTCGCGCCGTCGGCCCGGCGGAACGCCTTGACCAGCCCGCTGACCCGCACCACGGGCGGCTCGCCGCCGGGGCCGCGCCGGGTGGTCTCCTCCGCTGCCGCGAGGGTCATGTCGCTCCCGTCATCGGTCTGCTCGGTCATCGGCCCACCGGCGCGCTCCACCGCGCGCTGCGCCTGCTCAGCACCATCACCACGAGCACGACCACACAGCTGATCGCCGTCAGCACGGTGGACAGCGCGGCCAGCGTCGCGTACGAGCCGTTCTGGTAGATCTCGAGGATCCGGAAGCCCACCACCGGGTTGCCGGTGCCGGCCAGGATCGAGGACGCGGTGAGGTCGCCGATCATCCGGACGAACAGCAGCGCCCAGCCGGTGATCAGGCCGGGCAGCATCAGCGGCAGGTAGACCCGCCGGAACGTGCGGGCCTCGCCGGCACCCGCGACCCGCGAGGCCTCCGGCAGCTCACCGCCGACCTGGGCCACCGCGGCGTCGGCCGCGACCGCCGCCTGCGGCAGGTACAGCGCGAGGTAGGCGAGCAGCAGGATCGTCAACGTGCCGCCGAGCTCGAACGGCGGCCCGGCCAGCGCGAGCACGAACCCGACCGCGAGCACGATGTGCGACAGCGTGGACGGGAGCTTGATCGCCCCGTCGAGGAACCGGCCGAGCCGGCCGGCCCGGCTGACATACAGCGCGACGACGGCCGCGACCGCGATGCCGATGGTCGCGCCGAGCAGGCCGAGCCCGAGGCTGTTCAGCAACGCCTCCTGGGTGGTCGAGTCGTCGACGATCGCGCGCCGCAGCGCGTCGAACCCGAGCGCCCCCCAGTTGATCTTCGCGGTCCAGAACCCGGTGAGCGACACGATGAGCAGTGCCACGAGCGGCAGCACGGTCGTCACGAGCAGGTAGAGCACCATCAGCGCACGCACCGGCCCGCGCCAGCGGCCGAGCCGGATCCGGCTCACCCGCTGGCCCTTGCCGCCGACCGTCGCGTGCCGGCCGCGGCCGACGACCAGCCGCTGGGCCCACCAGGCGAGCGCCACGAACACGACCACGATGAGGCTCAGCCCGACCGCCACCCCGGTGCGGGGCGGGTACTCGGCGAGCGACTCGACGATCCGCACCGACAGCACGTCGATGTCCGCGCCGGTGCCGATCACCGCCGGGATGGAGAACAGCCCGAAGCCGCTCCACAGCATCAACAGCACCGCGCCCGCGAGGCTGGGCTTGACGCCGGGCACGGTCACCCGCCACAGCGTCCGGAACGGACCGGCGCCGCTGACCCGGCTCTGCTCCTCCAGGCTGGGGTCGAGGTTGCGCAGGCCGGCCGAGGCGAGCAGGAACGCGTAGGGCACCTGGTAGATCGTGTAGACCAGGATCAGGCCGTACCAGGAGTAGATGTCGAACGGGCCGTCGGACAGGTCGATCCCGACCACGCCGAGCAGGTCGCGCAGCCAGGTGTTGAGGTAGCCGGCCTTCGGCGAGAGCAGCAGCACCCAGCCGATCGCGCCGGCCACCGGGGGCAGCAGGAACGGCACCATCGGCAGCGCGTCGGTGAGCACGCCCATCCTGGCGTCGGTGCGTTCGTTGACCCAGGCGAGCGCGGTGCCGATCACCAGCGCGACCGCGGTGGCCGCGACCACGACCACGAGGGTGTTCAGCAGGAGCCCGGCCAGGTCCGGTTCGGCGAGCGTGTCGCGGACCGGACCGAGGTCCAGGCTCCCGTCGGCGAACAGCAGCCGGTACACGACCGCGCCGAGCGGGTACAGCGCGAGTGCGGCGAACAGCACGGCGATCCCGATGCTGACCCGGCCGAACACCGTGGGCCGGCGGCGGGCGGGCCGGGCGCGCGGCGGTGGTTCTGTTCTGGCCTCAGTCCGCGCCGAGGGCACCCAGGATCTCCTTCTCCTTCTTCGCCGCCTCGGCGTGGTCCACCCGCGTGAACTCGGCTGGCATCGTCGCCGTGTCGTAGGGCGAGACCGAGCCTGGCTGGCTGTTGAGGATCTTGTTGCCCTCCTCGGAGAGCACGAAGTGGGTGAACAGCCGCGCCGCGTTCGGGTGCTGGGCCTGTGTCGCGATCCCGGCGACGATCTCCGGGCCGGTGGTGAGCGGCGGGACGTTGATGGCGACCGGCGCGCCCTTGTCCTTGGCCGGCTGCACGGCCGAGGTCACGTTCGGCACGGTGATCGCGCCCTCGCCAGCGGCCATCGCCTCGGTGAGCGGGACCGTGCCGTCGTAGAAGCGCGCCACCTGTGCGCGCAGGTCCTCGAGGTAGTCGATGCCGTACTCCTGCTCGATGAGGTACCAGAAGTCCACATAGGCCGGTGAGGATTTCGGGTTCGCCATCAGGATCTTGCCCCGCCACCGGGGGTCGAGCAGGTCGGGCCAGTCCTTCGGGGCGTCCTGTTCGGACACTTCGTCGGTGTTGTAGCCGAAGCCGGAGGGTTGCACCTGGACCACCGCGGTGCCCCGGTCGGCGAGCACGAACTCGGCCGGCAGACCGGCCGGGTAGTCGGGGATGTTCGCCTCCGGCAGGGGAGTCAGCCACTTCTTGGCGATGCCGTCGGCGTAGAAGGGGGAGTTCGACACCATGATCATGTCCGCCCCCGGCTGGCCGGACTCCGCCTCGGCGGCGAACCGCTGGGCCAGCGGCGCTGCGGTCAGCCGGACGAAGCTCGCGTCGATCCCGTACTTCTCGGTGAACGCGTCCGCGAGCGCCTGCGCCACGTCCTCTGGCGGCACCGAGTAGAAGGTGACGCCGCCTTCCTCGCGCGCGCTCGTGATCAGCTCGGCCAGCGGCTCGTTGCCCGACTTCGCGGCCTCGTCGGCCGCCGTCTCACCACCGTCGCCGCCCCCGCAGGCGGTGAGGCCGAGCAGCGCGGTGGTCGCCAGCACGGCGCCGAATCTGGTGCGAAGAGCCATCGTTGCTCCCTGCGGACGGTCTGGCACGACGTGTCAGGTCACATACACTGACGCTGATGCAAAGAAGTGTCAAGAGCGGTGCACTGCTGGTCGCGGCCGGTGGAGCGGCGATCACGCTCGGCGTGCGGTGATCCGCAGGGGCACCCGCTGGGCGCCCAGTTCGGGCATGCGCGTCGGCTCGACCGGCCCGTCCAGAGTGAAGTCGCTGGTCCGCGTCAGCAACTCGGTCAGCGCGACGCGCAGGGACATCCGGGCCAGTGCCATGCCCGCGCACCGGTGCGGTCCGCGCCCGAAGGCCAGGTGCTGACCGATCTCGGGCCGGTCGAGGCGGAAGGTGTCAGGTTCGGGGAACACCCGCTCGTCGCGGTTGGCGGCGGCGTACACCAGCGTGACCGGCTCGCCGGGCCGGATCCGCCTGCCGTGCAGCTCCACCTCGTTGGCGACGGTCCGCGCGAAACCCCGGTAGGGCGTGTACAGCCGCAGGAACTCCTCGAGCGCGGCGGGCACCAGCGCCGGCTCGGCGCGCAGGCGCGCCTGCAGGGCCCGGTCGCGGGACAGGTGCACGCAGATCCCGCCGAGCAGCAGCGGCGGCGCGACCAACCCGACCACCAGCGACTGCCGCAGCGCGCCAACGACCATGGCGTCGGACAGCGGTTGGCCGTCGTAGGTCTCCGCGAGCAGCGAGCTGGCCGGGTCCCGCTCGGGGTCGCGGGGCGCCCGCCTGCGGTCGGCGACCAGCTCGCGGGCCAGCTCGTACATCCGCTCGCTGGTCGCGGTGACCACGTCGCCCTCCCTGGCCCGCCACGCGGCGACCCAGGTCGCGGCGGTGGTGGCGAGGTGGCGGACCTGTCCGGCGGGCAGGTTGAGCCACTCCGCCGCCACGAACGCCGGGTAGGTGGTGCCGAACTGGGCGGCGATGTCGCCGCCACCCGCGTCGAGCAGCGGCGCCAGCTCCCGCGCCGCGTGCCCGGCGAGCACCGGTTCCAGCTCGGCGAGGCGGCGCCGGTGCAGCGTGCGGTCCAGCGCGCGCCGGAACGGGGTGTGCGCCGGGGCGTCGAAGTTGAGCGGCGGCCGCCGGATCCCCCTCGGGTCGCTCGGCACGACGGCCCGGACCGAGGACAGGTACCGGTGGGGGTCGCTCGCGGCCGCCCGCACGTCCGCGTGCCGGGTCAGCGCCCAGAAGCCGCCGTAGGCCGAGGTGTGTGCGACGGGGCAGTGGTCCCGCAGGTCGCGGTAGACCTCGTAGGGGCTGTCGAACGTCTCGGGCGCCAGCGGGTCGAAGTCGTCACCGGGGGACATGACAGCGACAATACTTGACACTTGTTGTTTCTAGTGGTGATCTATCCGTCGAATAAACGAACTGATCCAGGGGCGGCCGGATGCACGACCACAGGCTCGACCACGACTTCGACCCGCGCGCGCCGGAGACGTTCACCAGCGCGCACGCGCTCTACCGGCGCATGCGCACCGAGTGCCCGGTCGCGCACAGCACCACCTACGACGGCTTCTGGGCGCTTTTCCGCCACGAGGACGTGGTCCGCGTGCTGACCGACACCGACACGTTCACCACCTCGGTGCAGAACGTCGTGCCGAAGTTCGCGTTCACCGGCCGCCGCCCGCCGCTGCACTTCGACCCGCCGGAGCACACCCGCTACCGCCGCGTGATCAACCGGTCGCTCGCCCCGCGCACGGTGGCCGCGCTGGCGCCGAAGGTGCGCGCGCACTGCGTCGCGGTGCTCCAGCCGCTGATCGACGCCGGCCACGGCGACGTCGCCGTTGACTACGCGCAGGTCTTCCCCGCGCACGTGTTCGCCGAGTTCTTCCACGTGCCGCTGCACCTGTCCGCCAGGATCAAGCGGATCAGCGCCGAGTACGTCGCCGCCATCCAGGTCGTCGACGACGAGAACGTCAAGCGGCTGTCGCGCCTGCTCTACGACATCGCGGGCGAGGTCATCGAGGCCCGCCGGTCCGACGACTGGGACGCCGCCGACGACCTCACCACCGCCCTGCTCGCCGACCGCCTCGACGGCGAGCCGCTGCCGCCCGACCTCGTGCACGGCTGCGTGCGGCAGCTGCTGGTGACCGGCATGGTCGCGCCGAGCGTGTTCATCGGCACCATGCTCGCCCACCTCGCCGAGCACAAGGACCTCCAGCGCCTGCTGCGGGCAGAGCCCGACCGGATCGACGCGGCGGTCGAGGAGTACCTGCGGCTGTTCACCCCCTACCGCGGCATGTCCCGCACGGCGCGCCACGACGTCGAGATCGGCGGGCGGCGCATCCGCGCGGGTGAGCCGATCGCGCTGGTCTACACCTCGGCCAACCGGGACGAGACGGTGTTCCCCGACGGGGAGGACTTCGTGCTTGACCGTCCAGAGCTCAGCCGCTCGATCGCCTTCGGCGCGGGCGTGCACGCCTGCCCCGGCGCGCCGCTTGCCCGCCTGATGCTCCGCACGACGGTCGCCGAGCTGCTGGCCAGGACCCGCGACTTCGACGTCACCGGCGAGATCGAGATGGCGCGCTGGGCCGAGTGGGGCACCCACCGCGTGCCGATGACCTTCCATCCCGCGTGAACCGACCGGAGGACAAGCAGATGGACCTGACAGGCAAGGTCGCGGTGGTGACCGGAGCCGGCCGAGGCCTCGGGCGCGCCTACGCCGCGGCGCTGGCCGCGCGGGGCGCGGCCGCTGTGGCGAACGACGCGGACGCGGCGGCGGCACACGCCGCGGCCGAGGAGATCACCTCGGCAGGGGGACGCGCGGTCGGCGAGCCGGGCGCGGTCGGCACGGCCGACGTCGCGGACGCGCTCGTCGACCGCGCGGTCAAGGAGTTCGGGCGGCTCGACGTCCTGGTCACCAACGCCGGCGTGCTGCGCGACCGGGTGCTGTGGAAGATGTCCGACGAGGACTTCGACCTGGTCGTCGGCGTCCACCTGCGGGGCACGTTCACCTGTGTGCGCGCCGCCGTGCGGCGGTTCCGGGACCAGGGCGACGGCGGCCGGGTGGTCGTGGTCGGCTCCCCGGCCGGGCAGCGGGGCAACTTCGGCCAGACCAACTACTCCGCCGCCAAGGCCGGCATCGTCGGCATGGTCCGCACCTGGGCGCTCGAGTGCGCGAAGGCCGGGATCACGGTCAACGCGGTCCTCCCGGTCGCCGCCACCGGCATGACCAGGACGATCCCCGCGTTCGCCGAGCACGTCGCGGCCTGGGAGGACCGCGGCGAGCCGCTGCCCGCCTGGCTGCGGCAGGCGGAGGGCTTCGGCACGCCGGCCGACGCCGCGGGCCTCGTCGCCTTCCTCGCCACCGACGCCGCCGCCGGGGTCACCGGCCAGGCCATCGGCATCGGCGGCGACAAGCTCTCCCTGTGGTCCCACCCCGAGGAGGTGGCGCTCGCCTACCGCGACGGCGGCTGGGACCCCGACGCCATCGCGTCGGTCTGGCCAACCTCGATCGGCCGCACCCCCCAGACCTACGGCATCCCGGCACCCCAGGAGGGACCGCATGACAACCCCTCGTGACGACCTCGAGACAGGAGGGACCCGCATGACACCCGCTCGTGACGAAGTCCGGGGAGGCACCACAGCCAGGGGGTTGGCGGGGTTGCTGGCGTTGTCCGGTACCGATCTCGGGGTCACGGAATGGCGTGTGATCACCCAGGACCAGGTGGACTCGTTCGCCGACGCCACCGGTGACCACCAGTGGATCCACACCGACCCGGAGCGGGCCGCGACCGGGCCGTTCGGCGGCACCATCGCGCACGGCTACCTCACGCTGTCGCTGCTCATCCCGCTGTTCGGCGAGCTGCTGGTGATCGAGGACGTCGCGGTGCGGGTGAACTACGGCCTGGAGAAGGTGCGCTTCCCCGCGCCGGTGCCCGTCGGCGGCCGGGTCCGGATGGCCGGCACGGTGGCCGCGGCCGAGGAGGTGCGTGGCGGCGTGCAGCTGCTGCTGGACTTCACCGTCGAGCTGGCCGACAGCGACAAGCCGGTGTGCGTCGCCCGCGCGGTCTACCGGTACTACGCGTGAGGTCAGGGCGCGCCGCGGGTGGTGTGGTGGCGGACCAGCTCGACGTCGTCGGGGTCCAGCTCGCGCACGATCTGCCGGACCCGGTGCTCGGCGAGCGGCCCGAGGCCGTCGTACACCTCGGCGAACAGCTCGCGGGCGAGGTCGCGCGGCCAGTCGCCGGGCAGCAGCGCGCCGGGCAGGGCCGGGTCCTTCCACCGGAACGTGCGCCACTGGTCCATGACCTCCGTGCGGGCCACGAGCGCCTCGGCCGCGGTGACCGCGCCCTGGCGCACCCGGTCGGCCAGCGGCGACACGGTGGCGACGAACTCGTCGTAGTGGGCGCGCACCTCGTCGAGGTCCCACGCGTCGGTCAGCGGCCGGCCGCCGACGGGCCCGGCGGTGCGCAGCACGACCGCGCTGGTCACGCCAAGCTCGGCCAGCTCGGCCACGGTGTCCTCACCGGCCGCGGTCGGCGAGATCCAGAAGCCGTCGAAGATCGGCGCGAAGCCGAGCCAGCGCAGGCGGGTACGCAGCTGGTGGCGGACCTCGCGCTGCTCCTCGGGGATCGAGAAGGCCACCGTCGTCCACACCCCGTCCCACGGGGTGTGGTCCGCGCCGAAGGCCAGCACCTTGCGCACGGCGTCGCCGAGCGCGGTCGCGGTGGTGCCATCGACGCCGTAGAACGTGCGCCGGCCCGCGCGGTGCAGGGTGATCATCCCCCGCCGGGAGAGCCTGCTCAGCGCCGCCCGGCCGCTGGCCTCGGTGATGCCGAACTCCGCGAGCAGGCGGATCAGCGCGGCCGAGGAGGCCCAGCCCTTCGTGGACTGCCAGTAGTCCGCGTACAGCGTCATCAGCAGGTGCTGGGGCGCGCCGCCGTGCTGTTGGCGGGGCAACAGGTCGGAGCGCCGGGCGCGGGGAGCGGCTGAGCGCGGCGTGGCCGTCACGCCCGGAAGTGTATCGGTGCCCTATCGACCGTCATGCTTTGTGACAGTCGTGGACGAAGGAGGTGTCGCGTGGCCGAGCAGCCACTCGCCGGCAGGACGGTCGTCGACCTCACGACCGCGCTCGCCGGCCCGTACGCCACCCTGCTGCTCGCGGGGCTCGGCGCGCGGGTGATCAAGGTGGAGAACCCGCACACCGGGGGCGACTCGTCCCGGGGCAACGCCCCCTATCTCGGCCGCGACGGCCTGGGGCTCGGTCGCGCCCACGACGACGACATGTCCGTGTCGATGCTGCTGCGCGGCCGGGGCAAGCTCAGCGTGACCCTCGACCTCAAGCACCCCGACGGCGTCGCCGTGCTGGCCGACCTGGTCGGGCGGGCCGACGTGCTGGTGGAGAACTACAGCGCGGGGGTGACCGCCCGCCTTGGCATCGACTACGCCGCGATGCGGGCGGTCAACCCGCGGCTGGTGTACACCTCGGTCAGCGGGTTCGGCGCGCAGGGCGGCCAGGCCAAGGCGATGGACACGATCGTCCAGGCGCTGTCCGGGATCATGGGCACGGCCGGCAACGACGGTGACGACCCGGTCCGCAGCGGCCTGCCGGTCGGCGACCTCGTCGCGCCGCTGTTCGCGGTGATCGGCACGCTGTCGGCGGTCCTCCAGGCCGACCGCACCGGCGCCGGCCAGCACGTGGACGTCTCCATGCTCGGCGCGCTGACCTCGCTGGTCGCGTGTGAGCCGTTCGACGCGTACGCGGCCGTCGGGCTGGCGGCGCGCACCGGCTCGCTGGTGCCCCGGCTGGCGCCCTTCGGGCTGTTCGAGGCCACCGACGGGTGGTTCGCCCTGTGCGGGCCGACCGACCGGTTCGCTGCCGGGGTCTTCCAGGCCATGGGCGAGCCGGCGCTGGCGGCCGACCCGAGGTTCGCCACCCGCGACGGCCGGGTCGCCAACGCGACCGAGCTGCACCGGCTGATCGCGGCGTGGGCCACCGGGCGGCGCCGGGCGGACGCGGTGGCGCTGCTCGCCGACAACGGGGTGCCGGCGGCGGTGGTGCGCGAGCCGGAGGAGGCGGTGCGCGACCCGCTCGTGCGCGCCCGCGGCGAGGTGGTCCCGCTGGCACACCCCCGCTACGGCGCCACCGCGGACATCTCGGCGACCGGGGTGCCGATCGTGTTCTCCGGCGCGCGGGCCGGCTTCGACCTGCCGGCGCCCGGGCTCGGTGAGCACACCGAGCAGGTGCTCGGCGAGCTCGGCTACGACGCCGACCGGGTCGCCGGGCTGCGCGCGGCGGGGGTCGTCTGAGCGTGGGCACCCCCCTCGAACTGCTGGTCGACCACTACGAGCGGCGCTATCCGGTGCCCGCGCACGACGGCGCGGTCGTCGGGTACGTCGGCCAGGACGTGCCGGTGGAGCTGGTGCACGCCGCGGGCGCGCTGCCGGTGCGCCTTGCCGGCCAACCGGGCACGGACGTGGCGGTGGGGGAGGGCTACCTCGGCGCCGGCGTTGACCGGTGGGCCCGGTCGGTGCTGACCCGCCTGCTCGCGGGGGAGTACGGCGGCCTCGACCGGCTGCTGGTCTCGCGTGACTGCGAGGCGTCGCTGCGGTTGTTCTACGCCATCCGCGAGCTGCGCCGGGTGGCGCCGGAGCTGGGGCTGCCGGAGACCTACCTGGTGGATCTGCTGCACCTGCCGCACTGGACCACCACGCGCTACAACAAGGTCCGGGTCACCGAGCTGGTCGCGGTGCTGGAGCGGTGGACCGGCACCCGGCTCACCCCCGGCGCGATCGCCGAGGCGATCGCGCTGCACGACGAGCACCGCCGGGCGCTGCGCACGGTGTCGGCCATGCGCCGCACCGACCCGCCGCGGCTGACCGGCACGCAGGCGCTGGCCGTCTTCGGCGCCGTCGTCCCGGTGGCCGAGCACACCCGGCTGCTGCTGGCGCTGCCGGACTCCGTTGTGGACACTCACCCCGGCCGGCGGGTCTTCCTCACCGGCAGCGCGCACGACACCGCCGAGGTGTACCGCGCCATCGAGGCGGCTGGCTGCGTCGTGGTCGGCGAGGACCACGACTGGGGCGACCTGCTGGCCACCCGGCTGGTCGGGGAGCCGACGCTGGACGCGCTCGTCGAGCGCTACCAGCACAACGGCCCCACCGCCGCCCGTGCGTCCATTCAGGACAGAGCGGCACACACCGCGGCGGCCGCGGCCGAGTGCGGCGCGGACCTCGTGGTCTCCTACGTCCGGGCCAACGACGACGCCCCGCCGTGGGACTTCCCCGCGCAGGCGGAGGCGTTGCGCGCCAACGGGATCCCGGCCGTGCTGGTCGACCGGCAGGAGTACGGCGAGATCGACCTCGCGCCGGTGCTGGCGGCGGTGAACCGTGTCCGCTGAGAAGCTGCTCGCCTCGGCGAAGGAGGCGTCCCGGTACCAGCGCGCGTGGTTCGACCGGCTGCGCGCCGACGCGGCCGGGGGCGGTCCGCTGGCGCTGGTGAACGCCGACGCGCCGCAGGAGATCTTCCGCGCCATGGACATCCCGTACGTGGTGAACCAGTGGTGGGCCTCGGTGGTCGCGGCCAAGCAGCGCGCGCCGTACTACCTGGAGCTGTTGCGGGAACGCGGTTATCCGGACTACACCGAGCAGTACAGCTCGATCTCGCTCGGCTCGCTGTTCGACCCCGACCAGGAGCACGCGCCGTGGGGCGGGCTGCCCCGGCCGTCGATCGTGCTGGCCGAGACGGTCGGCGACGGCGGCCGCAAGCTGTTCGACGTCTGGGGCCAGCAGCCCGGCATCGCCTACTACGCGCTGGAGAGCGCCGCGGAGAACACGGTCCCGGTGAACTGGTGGGATCTGCTGCCCCACGACTGGGAGAAGGCGATCGGCACCGCCCGGCTCGACCTGATGGTCTCCGAGCTCGAGGGGCTCGTGCGGTTCCTGGAGACCACCACGGGCCGGGTGCTGAGCGAGCGCAGACTGCGCCGAGTGCTGGACCTGGTCAACGAGCAGGCGGAGTGGAACCGCAGGAGCCGCGACCTGATCGCGGCCACGACCCCGAGCCCGCTGGCGGTCACCGACAGCATCCCGAGCGTGATGATCCCGCAGTGGCACCGCGGCACCGAGTGGGCAAGGGACGCGGCGCGGCGGTTCTACGAGGAGGTGGCGCAGCGGGTCGATGCGGGCGCCGCGGTGTGCGCGGACGAGCGCGTCCGTCTCATGTGGATCGGCCGGGGCCTGTGGTACGACATGGACTTCTACCGCCGCTTCGAGCGGCGCTACGGCGCGGTGTTCGTGTGGTCGATGTACCTGGCGGTCGCCGCCGACGGCTATCCGAGGTACGGCCCCGATCCGCTGCGCGCGCTCGCCGCCCGCTTCGCCGCGTTCAACGACCTGCTCTACACCCCGCCGTGGTCGTGCGAGTGGTATGTCAAGGAGGCGCGGCTGCACCGCGTCGACGGCGTCGTGCACCTCGTCTCGGACGACGCGCGCGGCAGCTACTTCACCACCAGGGCGTTGCGCGCGGCGGGCATCCCGGTCTACGAGCTGCACGCCGACAACGTGGACACCCGCTCGTTCCGGGAGTCCACTGAGGACGATCTGGGGGCCTGGATCGAGCGGGAGATCCTCGGCTGAGGTGTTCGAACATAGCGAATCCCGTGCGTGAATGTTCCGCCGGGCGGGAATCGCTCCGTAGCGTCTCCGGTATGACGAGTACCGCCGTCGACCAGGAGCTGGCGCGCCTGTACGCTGACTTCGAGGCCGCGCACATGACCCCGCTGTGGACCCAGCGGGAGGACCTGATGACCGAGGCGCCCCGGCCAACCGCGGTGCCCGCGCTGTGGCGTTGGTCGACGCTCTACCCGCTCGCCGAGCGCGCGGGCGAGCTGGTGCCGGTGGGGCGTGGCGGCGAGCGGCGCGCGATCGCGCTGCGCAACCCGGCCATCGCCGGCGACCCGTACGCCACTCCGACGCTGTGGGCGGCCATCCAGTACCTCGGGCCCAAGGAGGTCGCGCCCGCCCACCGGCACACCCAGACCGCGTTCCGGTTCGTGGTCGAGGGCGACGGCGTGTGGACCAACGTGGAGGGTGACGCGGTCGCGATGCGCCGCGGCGACCTGCTGCTGACCCCGAGCTGGCACTTCCACGAGCACCACAACACCACCGACCACCCCATGGCCTGGATCGACGGCCTGGACATCCCGCTGGTGAGCCAGCTCGACGCCGGGTTCTTCGAGTTCGGGCCGGACCAGCTGACCACCACCGAGACCCCCGACCGGTCCCAGGGCGAACGCCTGTGGGGCCACCCTGGGCTGCGGCCGCTCGGGGTCGAGCCGAGGTCGGCCAGCTCGCCGCTGGCGGCCTACCGCTGGGAGCACACCGACGCCGTGCTCACCGCCCAGCTGGAGCTGGCCGCGACCGTCTCACCCGGACACGCGGCGGTCCGCTTCACCAACCCCACCACCGGGAAGGACGCGCTCACCACCATCCGCACCGAGATGCACCGGCTGGCCGCGGGGCAGGCCACCGCGACCACCCGGGTCGTCGGGTCGGCGGTCTGGCAGGTGTTCGCCGGCACCGGGCGGGTGCACGTCGGCGAGGAGAGCTGGGAGGTGGCCAAGGGCGACCTGTTCGCCGTGCCGTCGTGGGCGCCGGTGCGCCTCGAGGCCGACGACCAGCTCGACGCCTTCCGCTTCGCCGACGACCCGGTCTACGAGGCGCTCGGCCTGGCCAGGCGGGAGACCGTCTGATGCGGCTGGCCACCATCCGCACGGCGGCGGGCCTCCGCGCGGTCCGCGTCGACGAGACCGAGGCCGTGGAGCTGGGCCACGCCGACCTGGGCGCGCTGGTCACCCGGCCGGACTGGCGCGCCGAGGCGGCCGCCGCCGACGGGCGCCGCCACCCGGTCGCCGGCCTGGACTACGCCGTGCCCGTCAGCAGGCCCGACAAGATCATCTGCGTGGGGTTGAACTACCGCAACCACATTCTGGAGATGGGCCGGGAGCTGCCGGCGCACCCGACGCTGTTCGCCAAGTACACCGGCGCGCTCGTCGGCGCCCACGACGACATCACGCTGCCGGCCGTGTCCGCTGCGGTCGACTGGGAGGCCGAACTGGGCGTGGTGGTCGGGGCGCCGCTGCGGCACGCCACCGCCGCGCAGGCCGCGGCGGCGATCGCCGGGTACACGGTGGTCAACGACGTGACGGCGCGGGACTACCAGTACCGCGGCCCACAGTGGTTGCAGGGCAAGACCTTCGAGGCGACCACCCCGGTCGGCCCCTGGGTCGAGACCGAACCCGGCGACTTCGCGCTGAGCTGCGCGGTCGACGGCGAGGTCGTGCAGTCGGCGAACACCGCCGACCTCGTGTTCCCGCCCGCTGAGCTGCTCGCCTACATCTCGGACATCATCACGCTGCTGCCCGGCGACCTCGTCGCCACCGGCACCCCGGGCGGCGTGGGACACGCCCGCACCCCGGCCAGGTACCTGACCGACGGGATGGTGCTGACCACCACCATCGCCGGGGTGGGGGAGTGCCGGAACGTGTGCCGGGCCGAGAAGTGAGCCGGCTCGCCCTGGCGCTGGCCGGCGAACGCGTGCTGCTCGCTGCGGTCGACCGGTCCGTCGACCTGCGCGCCCCGTCCGGCCTGCCCGGCTGGACCAGGGCACACCTCGTCGCGCACCTCATCGGCAACGCCGCGGCGCTTGGCAACCTGCTGACCTGGGCGCGGACCGGCGTCGAGACCCCGATGTACGCCGACCGGGACGCGCGGGCGGCGCAGATCGAGCGGGACGCGCAGCGGGACGACGAGTGGCTGACCATGGCGTTGCGGGCGTCGTCCGCCGCGCTGGCCGACGCCATGACCTCGCTGCCGGAACCCGCGTGGGACCACCCCGTGCGCAGCGCGCTCGGCCGCTCGATCACCGCCGCCGAGGTGCCGTGGCTGCGTGCGCGGGAGTCGTTCGTGCACACCGTGGACCTCGCGGTCGGCACCGGCTTCGCCGACCTGCCGGCGGATTTCCTGGTGGCACTGCTGGACGACGCCACCCGCACGGTGGGCGCGAAGGACGGCTGCCCCGGCCTGGTGCTGACCTCGGAACCACGGTCGTGGCCGCTTGCCGGTGGTGGCCAGGAGATCGAGGGCTCCCTGGCGGAGCTGGCCGCCCTGGTCACCGGCCGTGCCCGCGCCGAGGACGGCCCTCGGCTGCCGCCGTGGCTGTGACTGGCATGCCGAACACCGCGGACCTACTGTTCGACCATGTCGAATGACCCGGCCGTCGCGACGTCGGTGGACAAGGCGCTCGCGCTGCTCGTGCTGCTCAACGAGCGCGAGCAGCTGCGGGTGAGCGACGCCGCGGCGGCACTGGGCGTCGCGCGGTCGACGGCACACCGACTGCTCAACCAGCTGCGCGCGCGGGAGTTCGCGGTGCAGGACGACCAGCGTGGGTACCGCCCCGGCCCGGCGCTGCGCGCGTTGCGGTCGGGACAGCACCCGCTGCCGGACCTGCGCCGGCTGCACCGCCACCTGGGCGACCTGAGCACCCGGGTGGCGGAGACCGTGCACCTGGTGGTGCTCGAGGACACCGAGGTCCGGTTCGTCGACGGCGTGGAGGGGCCGCAGGTGCTGCGGGTCGGCCTGCGTACCGGCGCGGCGATGCCCGCGCACCGCACCTCCGGCGGCAAGGCGTTGCTGGCCGCGCTGCCTCCGGCCAGCCTCCACGCCCGGTACCCGGCGGGCGTGCCGGCCGAGCTGGCGGGCCAGCTGGCCCAGATCCGCCGGCGCGGCTACGCGGTGAACGACAACGAGACGGAGAAGGGCATCACCGCGATCGGCGCCGCGGTGGTGGATCCGGCGGGCCGCACGGTGGCCGCGATCGCCGTCGCGGCCCCGTCGGCCCGTTGTTCCCGTGCCCGCCTTGCCGAACTGGCCCCGGCTCTGCTCGACACCGCCTACACCGCCGGCCGTGAGTTGTGAGCACGTTCGCCGGGTAATTGACAATTCGGCACGACAATCATTCAGAAATTCTTCCTGGCCACCGTCCACGGGTATTTCGCGGCCAGTCCCGCCGGGTCGAGGATGTAGAACCTGGCGGTCTCGTTGCCGTTGAGCACCATGTCGAGGAAGTGGACGACCGTCGTCATGCCGTCGGTCATCTGGTTGCCGGTGATGAAGCCGACGTGCCCCGCCTCCGGCTGCATCGCCTGCACGGCCGGCACGGTCACCAGGTCGTAGTTGGCCCGGGTGTTGTCGTAGGCGATGTCCGACGGACCACCGGCCATGAACAGCGCCGGGCTGTGCAGCCGGGCGAGCTCGTCGCGCGAGTATCCGAAGGAGCCGTCGGCGAACAGCCCGCTGTCCAACGAGATCACCGCGGACACGCGACTGTCCTTGCCGGCGATGATCGCCTCGATGCCGCCGCAGGAGTGGCCGGCGGTGGCCACCCTGGTCAGGTCGAGCCGTTGCGCCAGCGGCGATCCGGAGCGGTTCTGCTCCCGCTCGGCCCAGGTGATCGCGTCGGTCAGCAGGGACGGGATGGGGGAGCCGCTCGGCACGCCGTTGTTCGAGCCGTCGGCCGACCCGGTGTTCACCACGACGAAACCCTTGGAGGCGATGAACGTCAGCGCGCGGGTGACCTCACTGTTGTTGGTGTGCGCGCAGGCGCCGTTGCCGAAGGTCAGCACCGGCATGGTGCGCCCGACGGCCTGCGGGTCCGACGGCCGGAACACGGTGTAGCGGTTGTCGCCGTAGGCGCCTTCCCTGGTGACCGGGAAGTTGTTGTCCACCGCCGGCCCGTCGTCCGCCGGCGGCGGGGTCGTCGAGCCGTCGCAGGCCACGCCGTTGAGCGTGAACGCGGCCGGGGTGGCCGGGCCGGCTCCGGCGGTCGCGTTGAAGCCGAACGAGACGGACCCGCCGGTGGTGATGGCGCCGTTCCACGCCGCGTTGGTCACGGTCACCCGGGTGCCCGACTGCGTGTGCGAACCGTTCCACAGCTGGCTGATCCGCTCGTCGCCGGCGAACGTCCACGCCGTGCTCCACTGGGTCACCGCGCTGCCGAGGTTGGTCACCGTCACGGTGGCGCCGAACCCGCCGGACCACTGTGACCCGATCGTGTAGTCGACCCGGCAACCGGTGTCCGCGGCCACGTTGCCGTCGGCCAACGCCGCTCCCGGTACGAGCACCGCCACCGCCGCCATCATTGTCACCGCGGTCGCGAGCAGCCGCCGGGCAGGGGAATTCGTCATGCGCACAGTGATCACGTCTCCTCGTCAGCGCATCGTCCTTGGTTGCTCGCGACCTCGCCGGGGCCGGCCGGTGCCGGTACTCCCGGCCACCGCTGTCGATCTCCTCAGAGAATTCCGACCCGTCGCGCATTCCAGTATCAAACCTAGCGATTCGATCGACCAGAAGTCAACGGGATCTCCTCTTTTTCGGCGCTGTCGTGAATACTTTTGGCCTGAATTTGGGAGCGCGCTCATGACGAGGCGACAGCGGGCGATCCACAGTTTCGCCACGCTCGCCGAAATCGGTCACGGGTAGGCGGGAACCGTGCCGTCGTGCGGTGCGGCGAGCAGTCGCCTGCCCGCGGCGGCCGGCCGAACGTGTGGGCCGTCGCCGTTCTGGGGCGGGTGGGCCGGCTCGATGGCGTGCTCGTCGATGTCGACGCCGAGTCCCGGCGCGTCACCGAGGATGAACGCGCCGTCGTCGACGTGGTGGGCGATGCGCACGCCGACCGGTGGCGCGAGGTCCTGCAGCTCGCCGGAGAGGTGGTTGGGCACCGACGTGGCGGCGTGCAGCAGGCCGACCGGGGTGCTGCCGACCGGGCTGACCGGCAGGTCGTGCGCGTGGGCCAACGCCGCGACCCGCAGGAAGTGGGTGACTCCCCAGACCGCGGCGGTCTGCACGACGTCGACCGCGCCCGCGGCGAGCAGCGGGCGGAACTGTTCGAGCCCGGTGAGGTTCTCCCCGGTCGCCACCGAGGCGCGGATTCCCCTGCCCACCACGGCCATTCCCTCCGCGTCCCACCGCCGGACCGGCTCCTCGACCCAGGTGAGGTCGACCGAGCGTTCCAGCTCGTACACATGGCGCACGGCCTGCTTGCGCGTCCACGCCTCGTTCGCGTCGAGCATCATCGCCGGCCGCGAGCCCCGGCCGGCGTCGGTCAGCACGTCCCGGACCAGGGTCAACCGGCGCCGGTCCCGGTCGACGTCGAGCCCACCCTTGAGCTTGGCCGCGCGCAGGCCGTGGTCGGCATAGACCCGGTACGCCGCGACGAGCTCGTCGTCGGTCAGCGCGATGTCCAGGCCGGAGGCGTACGCGGGCACCCGCCGGTCGCGGCCACCGAGCAACCGCCACAGCGGCTCGCCCGCCGCCTTCGCCTTGATGTCCCACAGCGCCGTGTCGAACGCGCCGATCGTGCCGAACACCGCGCCGGCGTGACCGGCCTTGAACGTCCGCCGCAGCATCCGGTCGTAGAGCGCCGTCACGCCGCGCGGGTCCTCGCCCTCGATCGCGCTGAACACCGGCCCGGCGTCGAGGTGCGGGCCGAGGCCGACGCCGGTGATCCCCTCGTCGGTGTCGACCAGGATGATCGGCACCGGGGCACGGCCGTCGGCGAGCACGCCGTTGGCGTCGCCGGTAGGACGTCCCCAGTCCAGAACCGTGGTCAGTGTGCGGTATCCGGTGATGCGCATGGTCAACCCTTCGTCGCGCCGGCCGTGACGCCCTGTGCGATCTGGCGCTGGAAGAACAGGTAGACCACCAGCAGGGGCACGGCCGCGATCAGGACCCCTGCGGCGAACGTCGGGATGTCGGCGGAGTACTGGCCGCGCAGCGCCGTGACGCCGACCATGAGGGTGCGGTGCTCGGCCGACGGCATCACCAGCAACGCGATGAGCACGTCGTTCCAGCAGAACAACGTGTTCAGGATGCCGACCGAGACCAGCGCCGGGGTGCCGATCGGCAGCATCACCCTGCGGTACACGCCGAACAGCGTGTTGCCGTCGATCATGGCCGCGTCCACGATCTCGGCGGGCACGTGCGCGTAGAAGCTGGCCATCAGGAAGATCGTGAACGGCAGGAACTGCGCGACATAGGCGAGCACGAGTCCCGGGTAGGTGTCGATCAGGCCGAACGTGGCCAACGTCCGCGCGAACGGCACCATGACCACCTGGAACGGGACGAACAACGCGGCGAGACAACCGAGGAACAGCGCCCGCGAGCCACGGAACCGCAGGCGCCCCAACGCGAACCCCGCCATCGACCCGATCAGCAGCAGCACCGCGACCGCGCACAGCACGACGACGACCGAGTTGGCGAAGTAGCGGGCCATCCCGACGCTGTGCCAGGCCGTCGTGAGGTTGTCGGCCCGCACGGAGTCCGCGGGGGAGAAGCGGTCGAGGACGTACTCGCGCCGGGTCTGCAGCGCCACGTTGGTGGTGAACACCAACGGGTAGACGGTGGCCAGCGCGAGCGCGGCCATCGGGACGGCGACCAGCCACCTGCCGACGCGCGCCATCAGTCCGCCCTGCCGGCGCGGCGCAGCAGGCTGATCTGTGCCAGTCCCACCACGATCATGACGAGGAACAGGACGGTGGCCGCGGCCGAGGCCAGCGCAGGCCGGTTCAGCTGTCCCTGCTGGATCCAGATGTAGTACTCCGGCAGGTAGGTGGCGCCGCCGGGGCCGCCGCTGGTCATCACGTAGAGCAGGCCGAACATCGACGTGAGCAGCCCGATCATCGTGGTCACGAACACGAACTGGATGGTGCGCGACAGGCCGGGGATGATGACGTGCCAGATGATCCGGGGCAGCGCCGCGCCGTCGATCCGCGCGGCGTCGATCAGGGAGGGGTCCAGGGCCGCGAACCCGGCGAGGAACACGACCAGCCCCATGCCGAACGTCGCCCAGACGTGCACGCCGACAACCGTGAAGAGCGCGATGTCCGGGTCGCCGAGCCAGTCGACCGGGCCGAGCCCGACGCCGCCGAGCAGTGCGTTGAGCGGGCCGTCGAAGGCCAGCAGCAGGTTGAAGATCGCGCCGACGATCACCGGGGACAGCACGGCGGGGAAGAAGTAGACACTCCGGAAGAACCGGTGCCCCGGCACGCGCAGGTGGATGAACGTGGCGAGCAGCCCGGGGATGGCGACCGCGACCGGCAGCAGCAGCACCAGCCAGCCGACGTTGCGCAGCGCACCGAGAAAGAGCGGGTCGCGCAGCAGGGTGGCGTAGTTGTCCAGTCCCACGGCGGTTCCGTCGCGGTCGCCGTCCCCGGTGAAGGAGAAGTTGACGCCGAGGACCAGGGGGTAGAGCCGCAGCACGACCAGGATCAGCACGGCGGGGGCCACGAGCGCGTACGGCGCGAGCCTGGCCCGGCGCCGACCAGCGTGCGCCCGGTCGGTAGTGGTCAACGCCCCTGGTCCGCGGCGTCCAGTTGGGACAGTGCGTCGTCGACGGTGACCGCGCCGCTCAGCAACTGCTGGGACAGTCTCCCCAGCAGGTCCAGCGTCGTCGCGGACAGTGCCACGTGCAGCGCGGGCTTCCCGTCGCCGATGCCCTCGACGATCGACGTGACCGCTGGCCCGCCGGCCGGTAGGTCGATGCCGGTGTCCGCGGCGATCGCGCCGGCGTCGGACTGGAACGCCGCCAACGCGTCCCGCGCGGTCAGCGAGCGGACGAGGTCGGCGGCGAGCGCGGGATCGGGCGTCCACTTCGCCACGGCGTACCCGATGCCGCCGTCGTAGGGCAGGCTCGGCGTCGCCCCCTGTGTGCTGACCGGCGCGGGCATGACCCCGATGTCGTCGGGATCGAGGAACTCGCCGAAGTCCTGCCAGTGCCCGACATCGGACATCAGCCCGATCACGTTGGCCGCCTTCCCCGACTGGAACAGCGCGAACGCGTCGTTGAACATCGCGGTCGAGTTGGCGCCATCGGTGTTGAGGCCGGACTCCTCGGCTTCCTGCCACAGCTGGAAGATCCGCTTGACGTGTGGCGCGGTCCAGTCCCGCTCGCCGGCGAGCCAGTCGTCGTACTCCTGGTCGGTGAGCGCGCCGGAACCCAGTCCGGACAGGAAGAACTGGATGCCGATGCCCTCCTTGTTGCCCAGGGCGAGGCAGCGCGCGCCGGTCCGCTCCTCGATCGTGCCGCAGGCCGCGACGAAGTCGTCCCATGTGGACGGTGGACGGTCCGGGTCGAGACCGGCGCGCGCGTAGAGCTCCCTGTTGTAGTAGATCGGGTGTCCCTGCAGGGTGACCGGGGCCGCGTAGACCTTCCCCTCGGCGGTGAAGGCCTCCCAACCGGTCAGCCGGTCCCGGTCCTCGGCGAGGTGGGTGTCCAGCGGGAGGAGCGCGTCCACCCGGTCGCGGAGTTGGCCGCCGCCGTTGAGCAGCATGACGTCCGGCCCCTTGCCCGACTGGATGGCCGCGCCGAGCAACGTGTAGTACTGGTCGAACGGCTGCGCGACGAACTCGACGGCCACCTCCGGGTGTTTTTCGGCGAAGTCGGCCTTCGCGGCGTCGAGGTAGGCGGCCGCGGCGGCGTCACCCGACTTCCAGTCCCAGACGACCAGCCGGTCCGCGCCGCCGCCGGCCGACGGGCCGGGGCCCGCGGCGCTGCCGCAGCCGGCCAACGCCAGTCCGGCCGTCAGCAGGACCGCCGACCACAGTGCTCGCTGCCTCATCGCCGCTCGCCCTCTCCTTCGGTCAGTCGCGCAGGGTCCACCGCTGGTTCGCACCGCCGGTGCACGACCACAGCCGCAGGAGCGTCCCGTTCGCGGTCGCGCTGGCGGCGGCCTCCAGGCACAGCCCGGACTGCACGCCGGTGATGGTGCCGTCGGCGTTGCGGTTCCACTGCTGGTTCGTGCCGCCGTGGCAGTCCCAGATGATCGCCGCGGTGCCGTTGGCGGTGCCCTGCCCGGACGCGTCGAGACACTTGGTGCCGTACACCATGAGCTGCTTGCCGGAGGTGTGGGTCCACTGCTGGTTCGCGCCGCCGTGGCAGTCCCACAGGTGCACCCGCGCGTCGTTCGCCGTGCTCGCGCCGTCGACGTCCACGCAGCGTCCAGACTGGACACCCAGGATGTCGCCCGTCGGCGGGGCGGTGCCGTCCCGGGGACCGGCGTTGGCCATCACGGCCGTCGCGCCGGCGGGCCAGTTGCCGTTGGAGACGGTGACGTTGCCCCGCACCACGTTGCCACGGTCCCCATCAAACACGTTGGTGCTGCCGTTGCTCGACCAGTTGTCGGTGACCGTCCAGTTGCCCATGTTCTCGCCACCCCAGTAGTTGGCGGTGGCCCACGTTCCGGTCGCGGAGAACACGTTGCCGGTCGCGGTGTAGTACTTGGAACCCTCGTCGAAGTACAGTCCGAAGTGGCCGTTGGTCCGCAGGCAGTGGTTGGCGCTGATCACCGCGTTCGGGTTCCACCCCAGCGTGTAGATGCAGGCGCCGTCGTTCATCTGCTGCATCACGTCGTGCACGAAGTTCCCGACGAGCCGGTTGCCCGACGCGGTCGTCGGCGTCGGGTACCTCGGCTGGAAGGCGTACAGGCCGCGGTTCGCGTAGTGGTCGCTGCCGCCAGCGTCGTTGCTGCCCCAGCCGTAACCGATGGACATGCCGGTGTAGGGCATGTTGTAGACCTCGTTGTGTGACACGTCGGTGGTCGTCACGTAGGTGGTCAGCACCGACACGTTGCCCCGGTACTCCACGCCGAGATCGTGCAGGCGGTTGTCGGTCACGGTGATGTCCCGGTTGACCATCCGCTGGTCGCTCGGGTGGTGGGCGTCGGCGCGGACGCCGCCGACCACGATGCCGCCGGCGGAGTTGTTGGCGATCTCCGACCCGGTGACGGTGATGTCGCTCGCGCCGAGCCCGACGCCGCTCGCGTGTGCGTTGGCGTCGTTGCCGATGCCGATGGCCGTCTGCCCGAGGTTGACGAACTCGGCGTCGCTGAAGGTGATCCCGGTGGCGGCGGAGACCTGGACGGCGGCGGGCATCTGGTGCCAGTGCGGGCGGGCCGCCTCGAACTGGCGGCAGCCGTTCTGACAGGAGGTCAGCCGGTCGGCCGGCCAGTCCCAGGTGCCCGCGAGGTAGGCGCCGGTCTGCTGGTCGGCGAACCCCTGGTCGCCGCTCGGGCCGAGCCAGGTCGTGCCGGTGAACCTGATGCCGCTGAACGTGAGGTCGCGCGCGGGCGCGTCGTAGCTGCCGCCGACGTTCACCAGCGACTGCAGCACGGGCAGTTCCACGGTGGTGGTGCTCATGTTCTGCCCGGACCGCGGGATGTAGTAGAGCGTGCCGGTGCCGGGGTTGACGTACCACTCGCCCGGCGCGTCCAGGAACTCGTAGGCGTTGGCGAGATAGAGCGGCCCGGCGCGGTGCGGGGCCGCGAGGGTGTCGTAGCCGAAGGTGTTGTTGTTCCACGCTGGCTGGCGCATGGTCATGAAGTTCCCGCTGATGCTCCGCACCGGTGAGTACCGGTCGGTGAACGAGTTGACGCTCTCCACCTCGACCCGGTCCTGGTTGGCGAGGTTGTTCAGGTAGCCAAGCGCGGAGTCGGAGAAACTCAGGCCAGTGCTGGTGAAGGTGAACGCCGACCGGTTCACCTGCGTGCGTGCGCGGGTCGCGATCACGCCGTCGACGTACAGCTGTCGGGTCTCGGTGCCGGTGCCAACGTCCGCGCGCCAGATGTTCCTGCCGCTGTCGGCCACCGACCAGCCGGTGACCGCGCGGGCCCCGCTCAGTACCGGCCGGGCCGCCGCGGCCGCCCGCCACACCACCTGGTGCCCGCCGCTCCCGGAGTCCGCCGAGGTGAACCGCAGCGGTGCGGCGAGCCGGTACACCCCGTCGGCCAGCTCCACCACGATGTCGTCGGACATGGTGTCGTTGAGCGACCGCACCGCGGTCTGCGCGGCGGGCAGCGAGCACGGAACCGCGGCGGTGCAGTCGGTTCCGCTGCCGGTGGGGGAGACGTACAGGGTGGTCGCCTCGGCGGCGGCGACGGTGGGGGCGACGGTCGGGGCCACGACGGCGAACGCGATGAGCGACATGACCAGAGCGACGACACGGGCGACGACACGAGCGGCGGTGAGCGTGGTCGCGGACACGGGATCTCCTCACCCGGAACAGGTCCGGAACGTCCCCCGCCGAGACGCAACAAACATCAGTTCATCATACGAATGATGTCTTCGCAATGATGTTCCGCCAGCGCCGCCGAACCCGCGTGCGGCTACCGCGCCAGCCGGCCAAGGTCCCCGGCGCCGCCGCGGCGGACCAGCCACGCCTCGGTGATGTGGGCGAACATGGCCGACGCCGCACCGGCCGGGTCGTGCGCGGCGATCCGTTCGCCGACGGCGCGGTGTCCTCGGTTGGACGCCACGCACAGCGCGGGCTCGCTGCGGCCGAGATAGCTCGCGGTGTTGATGACCTGGCTCTCCAGCGCGCGCACGACCGCGCGCGCGATCCGGTTGCCGGACACCCGCATGACGGTGTCGTGGAAGACGCGGTCCTGCTCCCGGTAGGCGACGGGATCGTCGACGAGCTGGTCCATCCGGTCGACGAGGGCCCGGAGCCGGTCGACGGCCTCCTGGTCGGCCACCGTGGCGGCGACGTGCGCCATGTCCGACTCGAGCAGCCTGCGGGTGACCACGATGTCGTCGAGGACGGCCAGCGAGTCGTCCTCGGCGACAGTGGCCGCGAGGACGACCTCGTCGAGCATGTTCCACGTCGCCTGCGGGGTGACCATCGTGCCGGCGCCCTGGCGGACCTGGACCAGGCCCTTCTCCTGCAGGACCTTCACCGCCTCGCGGACGACGGTCCGGCTCACCGAGAACGTCTGGCACAGCACCGGTTCCGGCGGAAGGGCGGTGCCGACGGGATGCACGCCGCGCACGATGCGCTCGACCAGTTCGGTCGTGAGGGCCGTGGCCAGGCTGGTCGGCCTGCGCGCCCAGTCCGGGCTCCCGGAGGACAGGTGACTCGTCGTCGTCATCGCTCCTCCGGGTGCCCGTGGCCAGGTGCCGGCCACCGGTCAGCATAGGCGGCCGATGCGACCAGCCAGGCCAACGCCGATGAGCCCGGCCGTCAGGAGGTGGCGCAGCTCGCCCCGTTGAGGGTGAAACCGGTTGGTGCGGCCGGGTTACCGGAGTGGGTGGCCTGGAAGCCGATGTCGACCGACCTGTTCGGCGCGATCGCCGCGTTGTGGGTGACGTTGCTGGCCGTCACCTGACCGGACAACGGGGTGTAGGTGGCGTTCCAGCCGGACGTGATGGTCTGTCCACTGGGGAGGGTGAAGGCCAGCGACCAGCCGTTGGTCGCGGCGGTGCCGGTGTTGGTGATGGTGATGTTCGCGGTCAGGCCGGAGTTCCAGGAGTTGGTCGTGGCCGTGACGCGGCACGGGCCGGGGTTGGGCTCAGGGTCGGGGTCGCTGCCGCCGGTCAGGCCGAAGAAGGCGATGGCGGACGCGGCCATGCCGCTCGACGGCAGGCTGTGTCCCGCGCCCTGGACGCTGTAGGCCTCGACCTGGACGGTGCCGGCGCTGTCGGCGTAGCCGCGGCGGTTCCAGTTGGGCTGGGGGGTGTCGGTGAACGTCGGTGTCTGGCTGAGCCCGAACACGTTGGTCCACTGCTCGATCTCCTCCTGCAGCAGGGAGTACGGCACGAGGTTGTCGGCGGTGCCGTGCCACAGCTGCATTCGCGGCCGGGGTCCGGAGTAGCCGGGGTAGGCCTGGCGGACCGCGTCGCCCCACTCCTGCGGGGACCGGTTCATGCTTCCGCCGGTGCACCGGCTGGCGCCCGGCGGGTAGTCGGCGGCGTTGGCGAAGCAGTTGAAGGGCACGCCCATGAACGCGGCGCCTGCCTTGAACACGTCGGGGTAGAGGGCGAGCATGTGGTTGGTCATCATGCCGCCGGAGGAGGAGCCGGTGGCGAACACCCGGTTCGGGTCACCGCCGTAGCGTTGCTGGACGTAGGTCACCATCGACTCGATCGAGACCGGGTCGCTGCCGCCGCCGCGGCGCTTGGACGCGTCCGACCAGGTGTCGAAGCAGTTCCCGAAGCCGGCCTGCTGTTGGGCACTGGGGTAGATGACGACGAACCCGTGCCGGTCGGCCAGTGAGGCGAACTCGCTGCCGGAGTAGAAGCCGGGACCGGAGCCGCCGCAGCCGTGCATCGCCACCACGATGGCGGGTGCCGTCGGCCGGGAGTCCGGTACGTAGACGTGCATCCGCATCCCACCCGGGTTGGCGCCGAAGCCGGTCACCTCCACCAACGAGGCGGCCGCCGCGACCGGCGGGAAGGCGATCCCGGCGATGGCGATCACGAGGGTGCTGACGAGGGTTGCGAGCGCCGTTCTGGTTCGAGTCATCGTTGACCTCCAGTCGGATATATCTGATGCTCGACGTTAGGCATTCTGGTGACGGCAGTCAATAAAGTGCCTAACATTTGGGAGCGCTCCAGAATGATCGTGACCCGGGAGCGGGACCCCTCGTGACCCGCTCCCGGGCCGCGGCGTCAAGGCATCGTCGCCGCCTTGAGCTGCCAGGTGGTCAGGGTGATGAAGTAGTCGATCTCGTCGACGAGGAGCTGGCCCATCTCCTTGTACTGCTCGATGCAGATCACGATGGCGTCGATGGTGGTCTTGATGAACTCGAGATAGTCGCCGCCGATCGAGAACAGCTCCTCGCCGAGGTCCCACCACGTCCTGGGGTCGAGCGTGAGGTCCTTGGCCGCTTTCCTGATCCGGTTGACCACCGACTTGAACCGCACCGCGTAGTAGTCGAGCAGCCAGAACGCGTTGGTGATGATCGCCTCGTAGCTCTTCGACCAGCACTCGTGCGCCGCGCGCATCATGTCGGCCGCCTCGGCGAGGGTCTCGATGCCGCCGAGGACCCGGTTGCGCATGTGCTGGTCGAAATAGGCGGCCGCGCTCTTTTCCGCGCCGCCGAGCCAGTGCGGGGTCAGGGTGTCGAGCCCCGCGGTGACGTCCTCGTGGATCGCGCGGGCGCTGTGGGTGACCTCGCCCCACGCCTCGGCCAGGCGGTTCAGCGCGCCCCAGTCGCCGAGCAGGACCGGGGTCCACTCGGCGATGATGTCGTAGCCGGTGAAGAACTTGACCACCCCGGCGACCTCGCCGAGGAGGTCGGCCAGCTTCTCCTCGACCCAGCCGGTCAGCACCTCGTCGGTTGGCGGCTTGGGGGCCACCGACGCGCCGCCGGTGAAGCCGGGGGCGGGCTGGGTGGTGTCCGTGCCGCCCTGCTGCCCGTCGAACCGCTGCGCGGCGGCGTGGTCGGCGGTGGTGTAGGCGGTCGCGGTCTTCGTGAGCTGGTCGGAGGTCGTTCGCAGCACGCGCTCGGTCGTGGGTAGCCAGGGGACGAACGTGTCCGCCGCGAAGCTCGAGATCCACTCGGCCGGCTCGAGCAGGCCGCTGATGCGGTCGAAGTTGTGGCAGTGGACTTTCGCGTACTCGGAGACGGTGGTCACGGCGTCCGCGTTCGCCCGCAGCTGCGCGGCATAGCCGTGCAGGAAGGGCCGCTCCACCTGGAACCCGGTCATCGGCGGGCCTGCCGTTCCGCGCGGATCGTGGCGACCAGATCCCCCAGGAAGGTGCGCAGCGCCACCGAGTCCCGGTCGGTGGCCCGTCCGGAGAGGACCTCGTCCCAGGTCATCTCACCGCGTTCGATCCGGTCCACCGCGGCGCTGGCCGGGTCCTGGGCACCCGTCCGCGCGGCCCCGTCCCTCGGATCCGCCAGCCACGACTCGACGACATCGTTGTCCAGCTCGGCATCCTGGTCGGCGACCGGTGTGGTTCGGTCCGGTATGGACAGTCGGGCGGCGATGGCGCGGGTCCGCGCCTGGTACTCGGCGACTGTCTGGTCCGCCTTGTCCTGCAAGGCCCGCAGGCAGTCGCGGCCCCGTCGTTCGCGCATGTGGCAATCCCCCTCGGTCGGTCGGGAGGAAAGCTAGCGACGGCGACTTCCAGCCGGCTGTCATCTCCCTGCCGGTGGTCGTTCACCACGGTTCGCCACGGTTCACCGTCGGGACCGGCTGTCCTGATCGTGTCGCCATGGGCGGATACGATCGCGGGCATGTGTCAGCCGCCGCCGTCGACGTGATGGCCCCCGTGACGGTCGCCCTGCTTGGCGCACTGGAGGTGCGCGTCGGGGGCCGGCCCGTCGAGGTCACCCGGCCTCGGCTGCGCGCGCTGCTGTGCGCACTGGCGTTGCGTGCGGGACAGGCCGTGCCCATGGGCACCCTGGCCGAGCAGGTGTGGGGTGCGCGGTTGCCCGACCAGCCGCATCCGGCGCTGCACTCGCTCGTCAGCCAGCTGCGCCGGCTGCTCGGCGCGGACGTCGTGCGCACCGCGCACAGCGGATACCTGCTGGACCTGCCGCCGGACGCGGTCGACGCGCTGCGGTTCCAGCGGTTGGTCGACACCGCCCGCGGCGACGATCCGGCCCGCGCGCGGCAGCTGCTGGTCGAGGCGCTGGACCTGTGGCGGTGCGCCGCGGTGGGCGGCGACCTGCCGGCGCAGGTCGAGGCGACCGTGGCCGCGCACCTGGTCGAGCGGTACCTGTCCGCGACCGAACAGCGGATCGACCTCGACCTGGAACTGGGCCGGCACGCCGAGCTGGTCGGGGAGCTACGCGAGCTGACGGCCCGCTATGAGCTGCGGGAGCCGTTGTGGGCGCGGCTGATCACGGCGCTGCACCGGTCCGGGCGGCAGGCGGAGGCCCTGGACACCTACGAGACCGTGCGCGCCCTGCTGGCCGACGCGCTGGGCGTGAGCCCGTCGGTTGAGCTGCGCGGCCTGCACTCCCGGCTGCTCGCGGCCGACGACGACCTGCCCGTCGACCTGCCCGTGGTCACCGGCCCGGTCGTGCCGAGGCAGCTGCCGCCCGACCTCACCGGGTTCACCGGCCGGGCTGCCGACCTCGCGACCCTCGACCGGCTCCTGCTCGCTCATCGCGGGAGCGGGCCGCCGCTGGTCATCGCGGTGCACGGACCGGGCGGCGCCGGGAAGACCACCCTGGCGCTGCACTGGGCGCACCGCGTGCTCGACCACTTCCCCGACGGGCACCTCTATCTCGGCATGCGCGGCCACGGCCCCGGCGAGCCGGTCGAACCCGCGGCCGCGCTGGACGTCGTGCTGCGCGCGGTCGGGGTGCCGGCGGCCCAGGTGCCGCCGACGGCCGAGGAACGCGCCGCGCTGTGGCGGACCACGGTGCTCGGGCGGCGGCTGCTGCTGCTCGTCGACAACGTGCGGGACGCGAGCCAGGTCCGGCCGCTGCTGCCGGCCACCGCGACCGTCACCGTCCTGGTGACCAGCCGCAACGAGCTGCGCGGGCTCGCGGTGCGCGACGGCGCCCGCCGGCTCGCGGTCGGCGAGCTGCCGGCCGACGAGGCGATCGAGCTGGTCCGGGAGGTACTCGGCGAGCAGCGCTGCGCCAACGAGCCAGCGGCGGTCGATGAGCTCGCCGACCTGTGCGGCCGGCTGCCGCTGGCGCTGGTCATCGCGGCACAGCAGGCCGCGCGCTACCCGGACGTGCCGATCGCCGAGCTGGTCGCCGACCTGCGGAGCCGGACCGGCAGGCTGGACCTGCTGGCCGAGCCGGGGGACCCGGCGGCCGATCCCCGCACGGTGTTCTCGTGGTCCTACCACGAGAACACCGACGCCGCGGCGCGGGCGTTCCGGCTGCTCAGCCTGCACCCGACGACCGAGATCACGGTGCCGGCGGCCGCCGTGCTGCTGGGCACGGCCGACCGCGAGGCGCGCCGGCTGCTCGACACGCTCACCTCGGTGCACCTGCTCGAACAGGACCAGCGCGGCCGATACCGGTTCCACGACCTCCTGCAGGCCTACGCGCTGGAGCGGGCGCTGGCCGAGGAGTCGGCCCAGGACGTGGCCGCGGCGCGCGAGCGGATCCTCGACTGGTACCTGCGGACCGTGGCGCAGGCCAGGGCGACCGCGTTCGGCACGCTCCCCTTCGCCGTGCCGGACGCGGCCGATGCCCGCCCGCCGCAGTCCTTTCCCGACTTCCCGACGGCGCTGGCCTGGTACAACCACAACCGGTTCGTCCTGCTGGCGGCGGTGGAGTACGCCGAGGAGCACGGGTTCGACCGGCACGGCTGGCAGCTCGCGTTCGCGCTGCGGTACTTCCACGAGGTCCTCCGGCAGGACGACGACGCGATGACCGCGGCGCAGGTCGCGGTCCGCTGCGCCGACCGCCTCGTCGACGACACCGCGATCCTGCACGCGACCTACACCATGGGCACCGCGTACGGGAACGGCCAGTACGAGACCGCCCGACGGTGGCTGCGCCGGGCCGCCGAGCTCGGCGAACGGCTCGGCGACGACGCGTCGACGGCCTCGGCCCACGTCGCCTACGCGCTCACCGAGGCCGACATCGGCCGGCTCGAGCCGGCGGAGCCCTGGCTGGAGAAGGCCGTCGCCGTCGCCACCCGGTCCGGGGCCACCGGGCCGCTGGCCCACGCGCTGCTCAACCTCGGCGCGATCCAGGGCATGCTTGGCAGGCCGGAGGAGGCGTTGGCGAACCTGACCCGGTCCTACCACCTCTACCGCGAGCTGGGCTCGGACTACTTCGCGGCGTTCGCCAGGGGCAACATGGCCGAGGCCGCGCTGGACACCGACCGGCTCGACGACGCCCTGGTGTACGCGGAGGACGCCCTCGCGCTGCACGGCGCCGTCGAGGACCAGCGGTCCAAGCCGGGGACGCTGATCGTCAAGGGCCGCATCCTGTCCCGGCTCGGCCGGGAGCGGGAGGCGCGGGAGACCCTGCGCCGGGCGCTGCGGATCTTCGCGAGCACCGGCAACCCGAGGGCCGCCGAGGTCGAGAAGCTGTTGGCGCAGCCGCGGCTGTCGACCTAACCGGCCTGGGGCGCGGTGGCCGCCCGGTAGGTGAGGATGACGATCCCGCAGCCGAGCGTCCGCGTGTGGGCGAGCTCGACGGGGATGTTCGTGCCGTCCCGGTACAGCAGTCCCTTCGGGTCGCCGTGGCCGGAGAAGACCGGGTGCAGCCAGACCCTGATCTCGTCGAGCAGGCCCGCCTTGGACAGCGTGTGCGCGAGCCTGCCGTAGCCGTAGATCAGGATGTCCTTGCCGGGTTGGGCCTTGAGCGCCGCGATGGTGTCGACGACGTCGTCCCGGATGATCGTCGTTGGCTGCCAGGTGGCCTGCTGCTCGGTGAGCGTGGTGGAGACGACGTAGTGCGGCAGGGCGTTCATCCGTTCGCCGAACTCGCCTGCCTGCTCGGCCATCCCCGGCCAGACCTCGGCGAACGCCACGTAGGTCTCGCGGCCGAGGAGCAGCGCGTCACTCGCGAACAGCTGCTCCTGGGCGATCTTCTGCGCTTCCTCCTGGAAGTACTGGAAGTGCCATTCCTCCATGTGGTCGGTGTCGCCGTCGAGCGACATGTTGACCGAAACGATGATCTTTCTCATGGCGGGGGACGCTAACCGCGGCGGCTGCCAGCTGGCTGCCATCTCCCTGCCAGGGCGTTCGTCGTCGGTCAGGCGTTGCCGAGCACCCTGGTCACGGTGATCTCGATGACCACGCGCTGCGGGTTCGGCCTTGGCTGCCGGTAGCGCGCGGCGTAGCGGCGCTCCGCGTCGCGCACGGAGTCCGGGTCGTCGCGCAGCACCGCGCGTCCCTCCAGCGTGGACCAGCGTGGGCCGTCGAGCTGGCAGACGGCGACCGGGACGCCCCGCGCGCCCGCTTCCCTGACCAGCCGGGCTTTCTTCGACGAGCCGAAGGTGATCACCCTGGCGACTCCCGCGTCGAAGTCCACCGTGACCCCGACGGCGACGACGTGCGGAGTGCCGTCGGGACGGACGGTGGTCAGGGTCGCGAGATGCCGTTCGGTCCAGAACTCCCGGAAGGCGTCACCACGCGCGGTCAGGTCGATCGTCATGACCAACAACGCTAGCGGTGACGTCGGCGATGACGTCGGCGGTGGCGTCGGCGGAACTACCGGTATATCAAGGAGTTCACCGGTGGCGCGGCCGACCGCGCCGGCCGTCGCGCCCTCGGTGACCACCCGAGGACCGGCTCGTCGCGGCCTTGCGCGGGGCGGGCGCGGGAGGTTTCTGCTGGGTCGGCGGCCGGCCCCGCGTGCTGTTGACCGTCCGCCCCCGCACGATCCCGATGAACTGCTCCATGAGGTCGGTGGTCTCGTCGGCCAGCCAGGTGAGCGCGACCCGGGACTCGGGGGCGAAGTCGACCGGCCGGTAGGTGAGGTCCCGGCGGTGGTGCAGCCGGGCGATCGACTGCGGGACCACGAGCAGGCCCACCCCGGCCGCCACCAGCTCGACCGCGTCGGTGGTCGTGGCTGGCCGGTGGTGGGCGGCGACCCCGGGTGGTCCTTCCCAGTCGAGCGGGTCGTCCTGGGGGTGCAGCAGGACGGTGTCGGCGAGGTCGGCCTCGGCCACCTCCGCCGCCTCGGCCAGCTCGTGGTCCTTGGGCAGCACGAGCACGGTCGTCTCGGTGTAGAGGGGGATGGCCGACAGCCCGGTGCGGTCGATCGGCAGCCGCAGCAGGGCCGCGTCGGCGCCACGCTCGCGCACCACGCCGACGGCGTCGGCGGCGGCCACCTGGTCGAGCACGATCGGCACGTCGGGCAGCCGCGTGCGCCAGACCCCCGCCCACTTGCCCGGCGTCACCCCCGGCACGTACGCGAGCCGGAACGTCGGTGGTGGGTCCTGGCTCGTCACGAGGGCAGATTACCGGGTGTGAGCGGGGCGGCTACCCTCGCCGCATGACGTCGCGCAAGACCCCACAGACGATGAAGCCCGCGACCGCGGCGAAGAAGCTGGGGGTGTACCTCGAGGCCACCCCCGCGGAGTTCCGCAACGGCGTCGTGTCGCGCGACGAGCTGAACGCGCTGCAGGCCGACCCGCCGGAGTGGCTGCGCGACCTGCGCCGCAACGGGCCGCATCCGCGCTCGGTCGTCGCCGCCCGACTGCGGATCTCGCTCAGTGGCCTCGCCCGCGCGGGCATCACCGACGCGTTGACCACCGACGAGATCGAGGCGTTGAAGGCCGAGAACCCGGACTGGCTCCAGCGCGAACGCGATACCCAGATCGACGTCCGCAAGGAGGCCGCCCGGCTGAAGGCGGCCGAGGAGTCACGTAAGAGTTAGCACGGCGCCGCAGAATCGTGGCGATGGTCAGGCGTTCGCAGCAACGGGGGCATGAGCAGGCTCGCGGATCCTTTGCGGTACAGCGAAGCCGGCCGTCCGGTTGTCGGCATCCGCCGACCACGCCAAGGCCTACATTCGGCAACCCGACGCCGCACACAACGCGGCCGTCACCCTGCGACACCTGATCCCCTGTCTCCCGGCCCGGCTGCTCGACGGCAGCCACGTCGGTCCTCCCTCCTGACCAGCGCGTTCTAGGATCGGGCGGGTGGGAGACATCGAATCGACGACGATCAGGTACGACTGGCCGCCCGGCGGAACCGACCCGTTCGCCGCTGACGACGGGCCGACCCGCTGGGTGTTCCGCACGACCGAGCGGTCGCCGTGGGGGCGGGCCTGGCCGGCCGGCGACGCCCGCGGGTTCGGCGGGTTCGGCGACTTCGTCGAGCGGGTGCCCATGGGATACAAGGCGATCCAGCTCTACGAGCGGCTGGCGATCGTCCAGGATGGACAGGTGCTCGGTCGCTGGGCGGAGACCGCCGCGCCGTCCGCGACCTCGGAACTGAGCGAGCGGTCGGGCGGGGTGTACGCCGTCATGCCGCAACGGCAGGTCACGGTCGCGGCCGCCGACCTGCCGGCGGCGACCGACGCCGACGGGCTGATCCGGCGGGCGATCGCGAGGTCCCTGGTCACGCCGGGGATCGCGTTCCTGGCCGGCCGCTGCCTGCGTCATCAGACCTGGCACTGAGCACGGCGGCGCCGCCGACGGCGATCGCTGGGCATTCAGGGCATTGCCTACCGGACCGGTGAGCGGCGTTCGATGAGAACGGTGTCGTGCCATACGTCGTCGATGCGCGCGATGCGTTCGCGGATGCCGACGGTTCGGTAGCCGGCGGCGTGGTGCAGGGCGATGCTGGCGCGGTTCTCGGTGAGGATCGAGGTCTGCAGGGTCCAGATGCCGGCGTCGTCGGCGGCGGTGACCTGCTTGTGCAGCAGGGCTTTGCCCGCGCCCCGGCCGCGGTGACCGTCGGCGACGTAGACGGAGGTCTCGGCGACACCCGCGTAGCACGCACGGCCCGAGACCGGGCCGGCCGCCGCCCAACCGACGACGTCGCCGGCGATCTCGGCGATCCAGCGATGGCCGGGCAGCCAGTTCGCGTCGAGGGTGGCGCGGCTGGGAACGATGGTGTCGAAGGTGGCGATCCCGGTGGCGATTCCCTCGCCGTAGATCCGGCGCACCGCCGGCCAGTCACGGGATTCGAGGGCGCGCACGGTCACGTCGTCCGGCACGTCGTCGGGGCAGCAGGGGCGGGGGGCGAGCAGGCCCATGACGGCGTCGGCGGCGTGTGGCAGCCCGGCGCAGCAGGCCTCGTTGACCGTGACGATCGTGGCCGTGCCCTCCTTGCGGAGCCGGACGAAGCCGACGTCGGCGAGCTTGCGCACGTGATGGGAGGTGGTGGACTGGCTGGTGCCGAGGACCTCGGTCAGCGCCCCGACGGTGATGCCGGTCGGGCTGGTGGCCACGGCGTGCAGGAGGCGGACGCGGACGGGCTCGGCCAGGCAGGCGAACCACTCGGCGTAGGTGGCCGCCTCGCCGGTGGGCAGGACCTGGGGCAGCGCGATCGGCATGAACCCGAGTATATCGACTTGGATCGATGCTTGCTTCTATCGAGCGTGGTCGATACTCTTCGGCGAAGTCAATCGAGCTGGATCGATGAAAGGGCGTTGGGATGAGTGAGTTGCCGGTGGTGGTCCTCGGGGCCGGCCCGATCGGCCTGGCCGCGGCCGCCGAACTGGCCGAACGGGGGCTCCGGCCGTTGGTGCTCGAACGCGGGGACCGCGCCGGCGCGGCCGTGGCGCAGTGGCATCACGTCCGGCTGTTCTCCCGCTGGGCCGAGCTGGTCGCGCCGGCCGCCCGCCGCCTGCTGGAGCCGCGCGGTTGGCTGCCCCCGGACCCCGACGGGTACCCGACCGGCGCGGACTGGGCCGACTCGTACCTGACTCCGCTGGCCGACGCGCTGGGGGACCGGGTCCGGTTGCGGGCCGAGGCCGTCGGTGTCGCCCGTCGGGGCCGGGACCGGGTCGTGGACGCCGGGCGCGCGACCGAACCGTTGACCGTGCACGTGCGCACCGCCGACGGCACCGAGGAACGGATCACCGCGCGAGCGGTCATCGACGCCTCCGGCACCTGGACCGCCCCCAACCCCCTCGGCGGCGACGGGCTGCCCGCGATCGGGGAGGGCTCGGCCGCCGACCGCGTCGTCTACCGGGTCCCGGACCTCACCGACCCGACGGTCGCCGACCGGTACGCGGGCAGGCACGTCGTCGTCGCGGGCAGCGGGCACTCGGCGTTGACCGCGCTGGTGGCCATGGCCGGACTGGCCGAGCGGCGGCCGAGGACCCGGATCACCTGGCTGCTGCGCCGGGGCGCGGTCGGCGCGGTCTTCGGCGGCGGCGCGGCCGACCAGCTCCCGGCCCGCGGCGCGCTCGGACTGCGGGCACAGGCCGCGGTGGCGGCCGGTCACATCGAGGTGGCCACCGGGTTCCGCACCGAGGCGGTCGAGCGCGACAGCGCGGGCCGGCTGGCGCTGGTGTCCTCGGCGGGCCAGCGCCTGGAGTCGGTGGACGAGGTCGTGGTGCTGGCCGGGTTCCGGCCCGACCTGTCGTGGTTGTCGGAGGTCCGGCTCGCGGTGGACGCGACGTTGCAGGCGCCGGTGGCGTTGGCGCCGTTGATCGACCCGAACGCGCACTCCTGCGGCACCGTCTACCCGCACGGCGTCCGGGAACTGGCCCACCCCGAGCCGAACGTCTTCCTGGTCGGGATGAAGAGCTACGGCCGGGCACCGACCTTCCTGGCGATGACCGGCTACGAGCAGGTCCGCTCCATCGCCGCCGCGCTGGCCGGGGACCGCGAGTCGGCCGAACGGGTGGAGTTGGTGCTGCCCGAGACCGGCGTGTGCGGCGGGTCCGGCGTGTTCGACGCGCCCGCCGAGGCGCAGGGCGGTGGCTGCTGCACGGCTCCCGAGGTGCTGTCGCTGTCCGCCCCGCCGACGCGCTGACGTCGACGGAGAGACCCGGTACCCGACGCGCACAATGAGGCGGTCAGGGCCGGGTCCGGCGCTGTCGAGCAGCAGCGGAGGGACGCGTGATGACCGAGCTCAGCGAGGACGAGGCCGCGATCGTCGCCCTGGTGGCGGACTGGGTCGATCGTGAGGTGCGGCCGGTCGCGCGGGAGCTGGAGCACGCCGACACTTATCCCGACACGCTCATCGAGCAGATGAAGCGGATGGGGATCTTCGGGCTCGCCGTGCCGGCGCCGTGGGGTGAGGCGCACGTGTCGGCGCAGTGCTACGCGGCCGTCACCGAGGAGCTGGCGCGCGGCTGGATGAGCCTGGCCGGGGCGATGGGCGGCCACACCGTGGTGGCGACGTTGTTGGTGGCGTTCGGGACCAGGGCCCAGCAGGACCGGTACCTGCCGCGGATGGCCTCCGGCGAGCTCCGCGCGACGATGGCGCTGACCGAGCCGGGCGGTGGGTCGGATCTGCAGGCCATCCGGACCACCGCGCGGCGCGATGGCGAACGGTACGTGGTCAACGGGTCCAAGACCTGGATCACCAACGCCCGCCGGTCGGAGCTGGTCGCGCTGTTGTGCAAGACCGATCCCCAGGCGAGTCCGGCACACCGGGGCATCAGTGTGCTGCTGGTGGAGAAGGGACCGGGTTTCCACGTCTCCCGCGACCTG
Organism: Actinophytocola sediminis; assembly: GCF_054779715.1. Classification (NCBI taxonomy): domain Bacteria; kingdom Bacillati; phylum Actinomycetota; class Actinomycetes; order Pseudonocardiales; family Pseudonocardiaceae; genus Actinophytocola; species Actinophytocola sediminis. The sequence continues at coordinate 41,596 of NZ_BAAGXS010000001.1, forward strand.
CCGAAGCTGGGGTACAAGGGAGTCGAGAGCTGCGAGCTGTCCTTTGTGGACTTCCGGGTGCCCGCCGATGCGCTGCTCGGTGGGGTCGAGGGGGCCGGGTTCGCGCAGATGATGCGTGGCCTGGAGATCGGGCGCATCCAGGTGGCCTGCCGGGCACTCGGCGTCGGCCGGGCGGCGTTCGAGGACGCGCTGCGGTATGCCCAGGAGCGGGAGACGTTCGGGCAGCCGATCTGGCAGCACCAGTCGATCGGCAACTACCTGGCGGACATGGGGACCAAGCTGGAGGCCGCGCGGCAGCTGGTGTTGTACGCGGCGCGACGCTACGACTCGGGGCAGCGGGCGGACACCGAGGCCGGGATGGCGAAGCTGTTCGCGTCGGAGACCGCGATGGAGGTGGCGTTGAACGCGGTGCGCGTCCACGGCGGCTACGGCTATTCCACCGAGTTCGATGTGGAGCGTTACTTCCGCGACGCGCCGCTGATGATCGTCGGCGAGGGCACCAACGAGATCCAGCGCAACGTCATCGCGCGCCAGCTCGTCAAGCGCCACCGGATCGGGTCGTGACCGACGTCGTCGAGCGGACCGAGATCCTGCGGCCGGAACCGGCACTGGCGTTGGGCGCGTTGCTGGACGTGCCGGTCCCGGATCTCGAACGCGCTGGACTGCCGCTGCTGTGGCACTGGCTGTACCTGTTGGACCGGCCGGCGCAGGGCGACCTCGGCGAGGACGGGCATCCGGTTCGCGCGACCGTGCCCGCTCCGCCGGGTCCGGGGCGCCGTCGGATGTGGGCGGGCGGCCGTGTCCGGACGACCGGCGTGCTGCGGTGTGGCGAGCCGGCGACCCGGCGCACCGAAGTCCTTTCCGTGCGGGAGAAAACCGGTCGATCCGGCGCGCTGACCTTCGTCGTGGTCGGACACCGGATCCACCAGCACGGGCAGCTCGTCGTCGACGAGCGGCAGGACCTCGTCTACCGCGCGGCGAACGGAAACCCGCCGGTCCCCGACAGCGGCGAGCCGTTGCCCGTCACCGAGGACGAGTGGCGGATCGCGGTGTCGCCGACGTTGTTGTTCCGGTTCTCCGCGCTGACCTACAACGCGCACCGGATCCACTACGACCGCGACTACGCCCGCGATGTCGAGGGCTATCCGGGTCTGCTCACCCACGGCCCACTCCAGGCACTCGCGATGGCCGAAGCCGTGCGCTGCCGAGGGAATGCCGGCGGCGACTTCGACTACCGGCTGGTGGCGCCGCTGTTCGACCACCAGGGCATGGTGATCAGCGTGACCGCCGGCCAGGGGGAGTTCGTGACCACCGTCCGCGACGTGCATGGCCGCCGGACGGCCACCGGGACGCTCCGACGCTGAGCCGGCGTAGGAGAAACAAGGGTGAAACCGCCGTAAGCCTTCGTTAAGGCCTTGTTCGCTCATCCGGTGCCATGATCGGACACAGCCGATCCACTGGGGAGCAGCGGGCGATGAAGGACAACATGGGGCGCACAGCGAATGCGGTACGCGGCCGCGGAATCGTGATCGCGGTGGTCACCGCGATCGTGGTCGTGGTCGGCGCGCGGTTGGCGGTGCTGGTCAGCCAGCACATGATGAATTCGGTCGCACTCGTCGGATCGTGGCTGATGCTCGCGCTGCTTGCGGGTTATCTCGTCACGAGATTTCGTCCGTCGGTGGGGATCCCGGTGCTTTTCGGCGTGGGGATCGGTGTGGTCGTGGTCGTGATTTTCGCCGGCATGGGCATGATGGCGTGAATCACCAGGACCGGGGAGCAGGTTCTCGGCCAGCGGGGGTCCTCGGGGCACGGCGGGACGTGCACGACATGATTCCGGTGTCCCTGCTCGACTCCTGAGCTGGCTTCATACTCGACATCCTGGAAAGGAATCCTTCCTGGCATGGCATCCATCATCGTTGCGGCAACGCCCGCCACCGGCCACTTCGCACCCATGCTGGCGATCGCGGGCCACCTGGTCCGTCGTGGTCACAACGTCACCGTCACCACTGGTTCGCGGTTCCGGGAGGCGGTCGAGGCGATCGGCGCCAGGTTCGTCCCACTGCAGGGCGACGCCGACTTCATCGCGGACGACGAGGAGAAGAACTTCCCCGAGATCGCGGACCTCCAGCCGGGGCCGGAACGACTGGGCTTCGGGCTACGGAACACGTTCATCCGGCTGATCCCCGATCAGCACCGCACCCTGCAGGCCTTGCTGTCGGAGATGGCCGACGAGCCGGTGGTGGTGTTGCACGAGGTCGCGTTCATGGGCGTGTGGCCGTTACACCTTGGCGCTCCTGGTGTCCGCCCGGCCGCGGTCATCGGCGTCGGTGTCGTTCCGATGGTGCTGACCAGTGAGGACACCGCTCCGTTCGGCATGGGTCTGCCACCGGACAGCTCCCCGGAGGGCAAGGCCCGCAACCGGGCGGCGAACGAGGCCATGCGCGGAGTCTTCGCCGCCACCCAGGAGTACCTGGCGGAGATGCTCGTCTTAGCCGGCGCCACGAAGGAACCGCCGTTCCTCATGGACGCCATGGCGGTCATGTCCGACGAGTTCCTCCAGCTGTCCATCGCGAGCATGGACTACCCGCGCTCCGATCTGCCGGAGTCGGTCCGTTTCATCGGCGCCCTGCCCGTCAGCGCGGACAGCGGGCGGGAGCTTCCCGAGTGGTGGTCGGACGTGCTCGACGCGCGGCAGGTGGTCGTCGTCTCCCAGGGCACGGTGGCCAACAACGACTTCACCGAACTCGTGCAGCCCACGCTCGACGCGCTCGCCGACGAGGACGTCCTCGTGGTGGCCGCGCTTGGCCGCGAGGCCACGCTGGACCGCGTGCCGGCCAACGCCCGCGTCGCCGAGTTCGTCCCGTTCGGTGCGCTCCTGCCGCACGCCGACGTCCTGGTCAGCAACGGTGGTTTCGGTGGTGTCCAGCAGGCACTGAGTAGCGGTGTCCCGCTGGTGCTGGCCGGACTCACCGAGGACAAGATGGAGGTGACCGCGCGCGCGGCGTGGACCGGCGCCGCGATCAACCTCGCTACCCAGCGGCCGGATCCCGCCGACCTGGCCACCGCCGTGCGGACCGTGCTCACCGACCAGTCCTACCGCCGACGCGCCACCGAACTGGCCGACGAGTACGCCCGACACGACCCGTTCGCCGCGGTCGAACAGGCCATTGTGGACCAGCTCCGGGCGTGACACCGGTCAGCGGAGCCGGTCGGCCAGCCAGGTCGCGACGCCGGTGAGGATGTCGGGTGCCACCGGCTCGCGTAGTTGCCGGCGGTAGGACACCACCGACGGCCGGCCGGGGTCGCGGCGCAGGATGTGGGTGAGGTCGGGGACGCGGTGGGTTTGCGCCCCGCCGGGGACCAGCCGGGAGATGACCTCCAGGTCGGCCGGGTCGACCTGGAGGTCCTTCTCGCCGGTGATGGCCAGCACGGGGGCCTGGAGGTTGGCCAGGTCGGCCCTCGGGTCGTGGGCGAGCTGTTCGCGCCACCACCGGGCGTTGACCCGCATGCCGCCGACCCTGGCCACGTCGCCGGTGGTGTCGGCCAGGCGGGCGAGGTGGCGGGTGGCGAGCCGGCGCAGCACCGGGCGCAGGACCCGTGCCGGACCGCGCAGGCTCGCGGCCAGCTGGCTGAACTGCCACTCCACGGCCTCGACCCCTGGCCGGGCGTAGCCGGCGAGCAGCACCACCGCGGCGAGGGACTCGTGGGCGCCCAGCCACATCGCGTGCACCGCGCCCTCGCTGTGCCCGACCACCCCGACGGTCTCGGCCCGGATCTCCCGGTGGGCGCGCAGCGCGCGGAACGCGGCGGCCGCGTCGGCGCGGTTGGTGTGGAAGCCGACCGCGCGCCAGTCGCCGGGGGTGGCGCCGACGCCGCGCCGGTCGTAGCGCAGGGACGCGACGCCGTGGGCGGCCAGGGTCTCGGCCAGCGGCCGGCCGAGGCACATGCGCACCCGGCCCGCGTTGGAGTCGCGGTCCAGCCGGCCCGATCCCGGCAGGAACACCACGGCCGGGTGCGGTCCTGGCCCGGCGGGCAGGGTCAGGGTGCCGGCGAGGGCGACGCCGTCGTCCGCGTTCGCGTTGAACTCCAGTTCCCGCGACTGGGTGGTTCCGAGAGTGGATCGGCCGGTCATCCCGCACCTCCATTGTTATCAGTTTTGAGAAAAGTATCAGATGTAGGAATCATGTGTCCATGGCGACCCTGGACCTCCTCCTGCACCCCGTCCGGCTGCGCATCCTGCGCGCGTTGCTGGACGGCCGGCCCGGCACCACGGCCCAACTGCGCGAGCGGTTGCCCGACATCGCGCCGGCCACGATGTACCGGCACATCGCGACGCTGACCGCCGCCGGGATCCTGGAAGTCGTGGACGAGAAGCGGGTGCGCGGCACCATGGAGCGGACCTACCAGGTGCGCTTCGACCGCGCCGAGCTCGCGCCGGCCGACCGCGCCGCCATGACCGCAGACGACCACCGGCGGGCGTTCACCGCGTTCGTCGGCGGGCTGCTGGCCGACTTCGACCACTACCTGGCCGGCCAGCCGGCCGACCCGACCGCCGACGGCGTGACCTACCGCCAGGCGGCCATCTGGCTGACCGACGACGAACTGGCCGAGCTGCTCACCGAACTGCGCACCGCGGTCACCGCGCGCGGCGGCAACGACCCCGCCCCCGGTCGCGTTCGGCGGGTGATCAGCCTGATCGCGGTGCCCACGGACGACTGAGCGGTGTGACTAGGGTGCACGGTGTGGTGAGTGCTGAGCGTGGGTCGTTGGCGGGCCGGGTCGCGGTGGTGACCGGGGTCGGCCGCCGGGCCGGGATCGGGTTCGCGGTGGCCAGGGAGCTGTTGGCGGCCGGTGCCTCGGTCCTTGTGCAGTCGTGGTCCCCGCACGATGCCGAACAACCGTGGGGCGCCGATCCGGTCGGCGACGCCGGGATCGTGGAGCTGCTTGGCGGTGCGGGTCCCCGGCTGCGGCACGTCGCCGCCGACTTCGCCGACCCGCTGGCACCCGGGCAGGTGGTGGCCGCCGCGGTGGCGGCCTTCGGCGCGGTCGACGTGGTGGTCGCCAACCACGCCAGGACCTCGAACCAGACCCTCGCCGAGGTCACCGCCGCCGAGCTGGATCTGGCCTGGGCGGTGAACGCCCGCGCGAGCGTGCTGCTGGCGCAGGCGTTCGCCGCCGCGCATGACGACCAGCGCCCCGCCGGCCGAATCATCCTGTTCACCTCCGGGCAGCACCTGGCGCCGATGAGCCAGGAGGTGCCGTACGCGGTCAGCAAGGGCGCCATCCACCAGATGACGCTCACCCTGTCCGACGCGCTGGTCGACCGGGGGATCACGGTCAACACGCTCAACCCCGGACCGGTCGACACCGGCTGGGCCGACCAGGACCTCACCGAACGGGTGGGGCGCGCGCTGCCCGCCGGACGGTGGGGGAGTCCCGCCGAGGTGGCCCAGCTGGTCCGCTGGCTGGCGTCGGCCGAGAGCCAGTGGATCACCGGTCAGATCATCAACGCCGAAGGCGGGTTCCGTCGCTGGGTCATGTGACCCGATGACCGCCGGTCAGGCGGCGTGCTCGCGGGCGTCGCGGTGGGCCTTGGCGGTGGCGATCAACCGGTCGAGCGCGTCGCGGGTGCGCAACAGGTCCTCGATGTGGTTGGCGAGCCCGTCGCGTTCGGCGACCATGCGGGTCATCGCGGCGTCGGAGTTCTCGTCGCTCGGCGAGTCGACGCAGGGCAACAGCTCGACGATGGTGCGGCTGGACAGCCCGGCGGTGAACAGGCGCTGGAGGAAGGCGACCCGCTCGACGTCGTCCTCGGTGTAGTGCCGCTGCCCGCCGGCGCTGCGGGTGCTGGTGAGCAGTCGCTGCTCCTCGTAGTAGCGCAACGAACGGACACTGACTCCGGTCCTCGCGGCGAGTTCGCCGATGCGCATCGCGGCCTCCTGACTGTGACCCCGGTCCCCAGGACTTGCCTCTCACATTGATGTCAGGTTTTAGCGTAGCTGGCGGGCCCACCGATGCGGGGCATGGACCACCAGTACGAAGGAGCTACGGCATGACCACGCTGTTCGACCGCTACCACCTCGGCGGTCTGGAACTGCCCAACCGGGTCGTGATGGCCCCGATGACCCGGGTCCGCGCCGCGGCCGGGAGCCTCGCGACCCCGTCGATGGCGGCCTACTACGCCCAGCGGGCCACCGCCGGGCTGATCGTCAGCGAAGGCGTGCAGCCCAGCCTGGTCGGGCAGTCCAACCCGGGCACCCCGGGTCTGCACACCGACGAGCAGCAGGCGGCCTGGCGTCCGGTCACCGACGCCGTGCACGCCAACGGCGGGCGCATTTTCGCCCAGCTCATGCACGGCGGCCGGGTGTCGCACCAGGACACCACCGGCCACCAGCCGACAGGCCCGTCCGCGGTGGCCGCCGTTGGCGAGGTGTTCACCCCGACCGGGCCGAAGCCCGCGCCGGTTCCCCGCGCCCTGGCCATGTCCGAGGTGCCAGAGCAGGCGCGCTCGTACGCCGGGGCCGCGCGGCGCGCCGTCGACGCCGGGTTCGACGGCGTCGAGTTGCACGGCGCGAACGGCTACCTGATCTCGCAGTTCCTGTCTTCCAACGCCAACCTGCGCACCGACTCCTACGGCGGCCCGATCGCCAACCGCATCCGCTTCGCCGTCGAGGCGGTCGCCGCCACCGTGGACGCGGTCGGCGCGGCCCGCACCGCGATCAGGCTCTCGCCCGGCGGCACCTTCTGGGGTGTCGCGGAGACCGAGGTGCCGGCGCTGTACGCGGCACTGCTCACCGAGCTGGCCCGCTTCGACCTCGCCTACGTGCATCTGGAGGCCACCACCGAGGAGGAGACCCTGGTGGGGCTGCGCCGCGCGTGGCCGGGCAGCCTGATCATGAACCCGGTGTTGCCGATGGGTCCACAGCAGACCGACCGGACCACCGCCGACCACTGGCTCGGGCTGGGCGCGGACCTGATCAGCTTCGGCCGCGCGTTCATCGCCAACCCCGACCTGGTGGAGCGGCTGCGCACCGGCCTGCCGGTCGCCCCGGCCGACCCGGCCACGTTCTATCAGGGTGGCGACCACGGATATCTCACTTATCCGGCATACCAGTACGCCGCCGCGGTCGCCGGCTAGTTTCTTCATACCCAGGACATGAATTTTTCCCTTATGGCTAACGCCCGCCGCCGGTAGCGTCCGTAATCACATTTAGGGAACGCACAAGGGAGAGGTAAGCAGTGACGGCAACAAGTGATCCGGGCGTCGATGGCTTCACCCCGCCGACCCCCGAGGGAATCGGAACCAACTATGACCAGTTCGCTGCTCTCCATGGCCTGATCGCCAGCGATGTCAGCCTACATATCGGCATGTGGACCCTGCCAGGTGAACGCGAGGCCGCGTCCACTCTCCTCGATCTGTCCAACCGGTCCCAGGAGCGGGCGGACGACTACCACTTCGAAACCCTCGGGCTGACGGCCAGCGATCACCTGCTGGACATCGGCTGCCGCAGCGGTGGGACGGCGATCCGGCTGGCCCAGCACAGTGGCGGGCGGTCCACCGGGATCGATGTCAGTCGCAGCCAGCTCGCCGAGGCGGTCGCCAGCGCGGAGTCGGCCGGGGTGTCGGACCGGGTTTCCTTCCAGTACGGCAATGCCATGGCCCTCGACTTCGCGGACGAGACGTTCGACGCCGCGGTGGCCCTCGAGGTGTTCCCGCACCTGTCGGACCGGCAGCTGGGATACAACGAGGCCTTCCGGGTGTTGCGGCCGGGCTCCTTCTTCCTGGTGAGCGAGTTCATCCTGCGCAACGGGAAGCCGTCGGACGAGGAGCTGGACGCGTTCCTGCAGACCTGGCAGATCATGCCCCCGACCACGCCGGCGAAGACGATGGAGCGGGCCGCGGCCGCGGGCTTCGAGTTGTTCAGGGTCGAGAACATGAGCCAGAACGTCGCCTTCAGTGGCGAGGGAATGGCTTTCCTCTACGCCGACCGGCGCGATGAGATCGTCAAGCGCTACGGGCCGGAGGCGGCCGAGCACATGGATCACATCATGCCGCTGATCCGTTCCTTCTTCAGCAACCACCTCGGTTCCTACCTGTTCCTGCTGCGCAAGCCAGGAAAGGTCTGAAAATGCCCTGAATGGGCCATTCGGGACGTACACCGTCCTGAATGGCCCATTCGAGGCATTTCGACACGGCCCGGCGTGTTGCTCGCGCCGGGCCGTGAAACGTGAAAGCCCCCGCCGCACCAACAGGTGGCGGCGGGGGCGGCGGTCGGCTCAGCGGTCACCCACGGCGAACCCACAGCGACCGGCACAGGCACGCCGTGGCCAGCGTCACGGCGATGGTCCTGGCGGTATGGGCGGTCACCCACGACTGCTCGGTCTCCTCGCGGAGGGCGGCCAGGTCGGCGATCTTGTCCGGGTCGCCGGCCTTGTCCAGGGTGTCGTTCAGCGGGAAGTGCACCCCGAAGGTGATCAGCATGGCCGCCAGGTAGAGCAGCAGCCCCGCGAGGATCCACCGCACGGCCGCCCGTGCGCCGATCCGGCGCTGGAGCAGCGCGGCCGCACCGGTGAACACGAACGCGCCGATGAACGTGCCGACGAACAACGGCCCCTTGTTCATCGCCCTGATGGTTTCCTGCATGACGGTGACATAGGTCCGGTCATCCGACTCGGCCAGTGCCGGCATGATCGAGACCGACCAGTCGAAGAACGTGCCCGCTATGAGGCCAACGGTCACGGTCGCGGTGCCGTGCACGATCCCGGTCAACCGACCTGATTTCGAGCGAACGGTGGTGACATCCTGGAAATCGTGAGCGGGATTGGGTTTGCTCATATCGCACCCTATCTGGTGTCGCGTGGCTATGAGGCAGTAGTCAGTAACTGCCCACTGGTGTGCTGCTGGTGCAGCGCCGGATCGGAGTTGAGTACCGCCCGCTGAATGCGCTGAATCCACACCGACGGCTCCAACCCCAGTTCGTCGACCATCGTGCGGCGAAGCCGCCGGAAGATCTCCAACGACCGCCACTGCCGGCCGGAGCGGTACTGCGCGATCATGTACTGCGCGCACAGCCGCTCGTTCATGGGGAACCTCGCGGTGAGCTCGGCCAGTTCGCTGAGCAGCAGATGGTGCCGACCGAGGCAGAGATCAGCGTCCACACAGTCCTCCATGATGCCAAGGCGGCTCTCCTCCAGCCGGTTGACGTGGACCCCGAGCGGGTTCCCGGCCTGCACGTCGACCAACGCCGGCCCACGCCACATGGCCAGCGCGCGGCGCAACGAGCCAGACGCCGCCAGGTAGTCCTCGCGCGCCATCTCCTGGATGCCCTGCCGCGCGAGGATGTCGTACTCACCGGCGTCGAGGTCCCGCTGGTTGATCCGCAGCGAGTAGCCGGTGTGCCGAGTGACCAACAGGGTCTTGCCCACCTCGGACTTGCTCAGGCAGAGCGCGTCGGCGATCCGCTGGCGCAGATGCAGAATGTAGGTCTGCAACGTCTGTTGTGCGGTCTCCGGGGGCTCGTTTCCCCACAGTTCCTCGAGCAACAGCCGGACCGACACGATCTCACCGGCATGCAGCGCGAGCAGCGCCAGCATTTGGCGGTGTTTGGCCGCACTCGGGGTGATCGCACTGCCGTCCACATAGGTCTCGAACGGTCCCAGCACGTTGATCCGCATGGCCATGACCTCCCAAGCTCGGCCGGGTTTGGGTAACGCTCTCAGAATGCTTGAGTCGTCGGCAGTGATCAGGGCACGAAGGCTGATGTGAGAAATTGTTGGGCCCGGTATGAGGAACTCATATATGGCTGATGATCGACACCCTGGCCGGGTCGTGGCTGTTCGTGGCAGGCTGTCAGGGCACGAGTGAGACGCGAGACCCGGCGACTGGACCTACGGCACTAGGAGTGGTAATGGACGCAGTTCGGCTCGTCGCACTCGTTCTGGCGACGATCAGCTCCGGACTCATCGCTGGGCTGTTCTACGGCTATCACGTCGCGGTGACCACCGCGCTACGCGGAGTGGACGCCCGGGCGTTCGTGACGTTCAACCAGCAGGTCAACAAGCACATCCTGAACGGCGGATTCTTCCTGCCCTACCTCGGTTCGGCGGTGTTCAGCGCGCTGGCCGCGGTGTTCCTGTTCGGTGGTGACCGCGGCTCGGTGCTGTTGCCCACCGTGCTCGCGTTCGGGTTCAACGTGGTGGCGATCCTGGTCACCGGCGGCGGCAACATCCCGATCAACAACGCGATCGACCGGTCCAACCTCAACGACGCCACCGCGACCCGGGAGCGGTACGAGCAGCGGTGGAACCGGTTCAACGCCATCCGCAGTCTGCTGCACAGCCTCGGCTTCCTGAGCCTGTGCTGGGCCCTGATCGCCTACGGCGCCCTGTAACCCCGCCCCGGTAGCCCCCCGGTGACCGCAGCGAAGGGTCCCTTCGCTGCGGTGGGCGCAGTCAAGGGACCCTTCGCTGCGGTGGAGCGGGAGCCGGGGCCGGGGTGTGGCGGCGGATCGCGAACCACAGGCCCGCGGCGCCGGCGATGGCGCAGGCGGTGGACACCGCGAGCAGGGCGGGCGGGGTGCTGCCGGTGAGCGCGTCTCCCAGGGCCACCGCCGCGATCGTGCCGGGCACGCTGCCGGCCATGGTGCCCACCAGGTAGGGCCGCAGGGGAACCGAGGACAGGCCGCAGGCGTAGTTGGTCGGCAGGAACGGCACGATCGGGATCAGCCGCAGGGAGGTGACCGCGAGCCACCCGCCGCCGGTGAGTCGCTCGTCCACCGTGCGCACGACCGTCCTGGCCAACTGCCTGGCCAGCACTCGCCGGCCAACCGACCGCGCGATCCCGAAGCTGAGCAGCGCGCTGAGCGCGGTGGCGACCAGCGCCACCGGGACGCCGACCACCGGACCGAGCAGCAGTCCGGTGGCGAGCGAGAAGACCGTGCGCGGGATCGGCAGGAGCGTGGCCGCGACGTAGAGCAGGAACATCAGCGCCGGTGCCGCGGCACCGCTGCCCGACGCCCACGTTCGAAGCACCGCCGGCTCCGGCACGGGCAACACCGCCGCCGCGACGACGACCGCCGCCACCAGGATGACGGCCAACAGACTGCTTCCTCGTGGCACCCGCAGAGTGTAGGAGCACGGCCACCGCCCGGGTGCGTGACCGGAGTGTCCACTGTGGCCGGATCAGGGCCGGCTCCGGCATCGCGCCGCCGGTCTGCGCCGACCGCCGTGACCAGTCCGCGCTACGCTGAGTGTTCGCGCGCCGCGCAGCCCGATGCGCCGCGGCTCTGCGCGAACCCGGGTCAGTACGCAGGTGAGGTGGGGTAGACGTGTCCGAGGCCATGCCGAACGTGCCGGAGCGGCCCACGCTGGACGGGGTGGAGGCCAAGTGGGCCGACCGGTGGGAGCAGGACCGCACCTACCGGTTCCAGGCTCCCGGCGAGCGCTCGGCGGTGTTCTCCATCGACACCCCGCCGCCGACGGTGAGCGGCTCGCTGCACGTCGGACACGTGTTCTCCTACACCCACACCGACATCGTCGCGCGGTTCCAGCGCATGCGGGGGATGCGGGTGTTCTACCCGATGGGGTGGGACGACAACGGCCTGCCGACCGAGCGGCGCGTGCAGAACCACTTCGGCGTCCGCTGTGATCCGACGCTGCCCTACGACCCGGACCTCGAGTACCCCGAGCCGCTGAAGAAGAAGGACGAGCGGCCGGTGATCAGCATGTCCCGGCGCAACTTCGTCGAGCTGTGCGGGCGGCTGACCGTCGAGGACGAGCGCGTGTTCGAGGGCCTGTGGCGCCGGCTCGGGCTGTCGGTCGACTGGTCGATGACCTACATGACGATCAGCCGGCCGGTGCAGCGGCTCTCGCAGCTGGCCTTCCTGCGCCTGGCGCGCGCGGGGGAGGCCTACCAGGCCGAGGCGCCGACGCTGTGGGACGTCGGGTTCCGCACCGCCGTGGCCCAGGCCGAGCTGGAGGACCGGGAACATCCCGGCGCCTGGCACCGGATCGCCTTCCACACCGCCGGTGGCGACCCGGTGCACATCGAGACCACCCGGCCCGAGCTGCTGCCCGCGTGCGTCGCGCTGCTCGCCCATCCCGACGACGAGCGCTACCAGAAGCTGTTCGGCACCACGGTGACCTCGCCGCTGTTCGGCGTGGACGTGCCGGTGCTCGCCCACCCCGGCGCGGACCGGGACCGGGGCGCGGGTATCGCGATGTGCTGCACGTTCGGCGACATGACCGACGTGCAGTGGTGGCGCGAGCTCAAGCTGCCCACCCGCACGATCATCGGACGTGACGGGCGGGTGCTGCCGGAACCGCCCGCCGGCCTGGACTCGCCCGCCGGCCGCGCGGCCTACGCGGAGCTGGCCGGCGCCACGGTGCACACCGCGCGGCAGCGCGTGGTCGCCATGCTGGCGGAGTCCGGCGACCTGGACGGCGAGCCGCGCAAGGTCGTGCGCCCGGTCAAGTTCTACGAGAAGGGCGACAAGCCGCTGGAGATCGTGTCCAGCCGGCAGTGGTTCATCCGCTCGCTCACCCACCAGGACGTGTTGTTGCGCCGGGGCACCGAGCTGACCTGGCACCCGAGCTACATGAGGGCCAGGTACGAGGACTGGGTGCGCGGTCTGAACACCGACTGGCTGATCAGCCGGCAGCGGTTCTTCGGCGTGCCGTTCCCGGTGTGGTACCCACTGGGCGCGGACGGCGAGCCGGACTACACCTCACCCATTCTGCCGGCCGAGGACGCGCTCCCGATCGACCCGTCGGCCGACACGCCGCCGGGATACTCGGCCGCCCAGCGCGGCGAGCCGGGTGGTTTCGCCGGCGACCCGGACGTGATGGACACCTGGGCCACCTCGTCGCTGACCCCGCTGGTCGTCTGTGGCTGGGAGTCGGATCCGGAGCTGTTCGCTCAGACGTTCCCGATGGACCTGCGGCCCCAGGGCCACGACATCATCCGCACCTGGTTGTTCGCCACCGTGCTGCGCTCGGAGCTCGCCCTGCACACCCCGCCGTGGCGGCACGCCGCGCTGTCGGGCTGGATCCTGGATCCGGACCGCAAGAAGATGGGCAAGTCCAAGGGCAACGCGCTCACGCCGATGGACCTGCTGGAGCGGTTCGGCTCGGACGCGGTGCGGTACTGGGCGGCCAGCGGCCGGCCGGGCACCGACACGGCGTTCGACGAGAGCCAGATGAAGATCGGCCGCCGGCTGGCCACGAAACTGCTCAACGCCAGCAAGTTCGTGCTCGGCATCCCCGAGCCGGCGGCGACCGCGGAGATCACCGAGCCGCTCGACCGGGCGATGCTGGCGACGCTGGCCGGCGTGGTCGAGCAGGCCACCGAGGCGCTGGCGGACTTCGAGTACACCTCCGCGCTGGAGAGCACCGAGCGGTTCTTCTGGTCCTTCTGCGACAACTACCTGGAGCTGGTGAAGGACCGCGCCTACGACGGCGCCGAGCCCGGCAGGCAGTCCGCCCGGCTGGCGCTGCGCACCGCGCTGTCCACGCTGCTGCGGCTGTTCGCGCCGTTCCTGCCCTTCGCCGCCGAGGAGGCGTGGGCGTGGTGGCACGAGGACTCGGTGCACCTGGCGGCCTGGCCGGGCCTCGACCACGTCGCGGATCCGGCATCCGCGGAGCTGATGCAGCTCGCCGGCCAGGCGATCGGCGCGGTCCGCAAGGCCAAGAGCGACCTGAAGCGGTCCATGCGCGCGCCCGTGCGGGAGGTGCGCGTGCACGGTCCGGCCGACCAGCTCACCACCCTCGAACTGATCGCCGGGGACCTCGGCGCCGCCGGCAACATCGACAAACTGGAGTTCGTCCCGAACGGCGGGACGCTCACCTTCGAGACCACACTGGCCGACGCTTAGCGGGGCTGATGCGCGTGGTCCGCTCGGCGCGGACGGATGACCTTTGGCCGCACTGTGTCGGACCGTCGTTCGCGCGGATCACACACTGTGATCATGAGCATTCTCGCGGGCAAGGCCGTGGTGATCACTGGCGCCGGTCGGGGTCTGGGTAGGGCGTACGCCCTGCACGCGGCCGCGTGCGGCGCCGCGGTGGTGGTGAACGACATCGACGGGCAACCCGCCGACGAGGTCGTCTCGCTGATCACGGAGTCCGGCGGGCGGGCCGTGGCCAGCGTCGGCTCGGTGGCCGATCCCGACCAGGCGCACGCGGCCGTCCAGCTGTGCCTGGACGTCTTCGGCGGGATCGACGGCCTGGTGAACAACGCCGGCCTGCGCTACCAGGCCCTGGTGTGGGAGGACAACCCGGCGCGGATGCGCGAGCTGATCGAGGTCAACGTCCTGGGATCGCTGTACTGCGGTTGGGCCGCGGCCAGAGCCATGCGGGCGCAGGGCACGGGGTCGATCGTGAACATGGCGTCGCTGGCGATGGTCGGCCAGTCCACCGCGGCCACCTACTCCACGTCCAAGGGCGCGGTGTCCTCGGCGACCGTGGCGTGGGCCGCGGATCTGGCGCCGCACGGGGTGCGGGTGAACGGGCTGTTCCCGTTGGCGCACACCAGGATGGCGCTGGCCGACACGCGCACCCCCGCGCCCCCCGAGGAAACCCCGGAGCGGATCGCGCCGATCGTGACGTACCTGCTCAGCGACCTCTCCTCGGCGGTGACCGGCCAGCTGATCCGCTTCACCGCGAACAAGATCTACATCGTGCGCCAGCCAGCGGCCAAGCAACCCGTCCTGCGCAACGACGGCTGGGAGGTGCCCGACATCGCCGAGGCGTTCGACAGCCAGCTGCACGCCGTCCTGGAAACCCGCTCCCGCGCCACCGTGGACCCGAACCCGGTGTAGCGCCCCGGGATACCGCCGACGGGTCGTCCGCGCGTGCTCCTTCTGGTTCGCCCCGCTGCGCCGATTCGGGTCTGTTCGGGAATATTGCTAACAATGTGGGCCGCCGGCCGCGATTTCCCATGCGTTCCACCAACGTGCGGGAGGAATGCGATGCGACGACCTGCCCGGATCCTGATGACCGCCTTCGCCGCGGTGACCCTCGTGGCGACCGCGGCGGTGAGCACCGCGACGGCCGCGCCGCGCGGCGCCGGAGTGGCCGATGACGAGGTTCTCGTTGCCATCCAACGGGATCTTGGGCTGTCCTCGGCCCAGGTCGATGAGCTGCCCACCCGGCAGGCGGCGGCGGTGCGGCTCGACGTCCGGCTGCGTTCCGCACTGGGCGGCGTGTTCGGCGGTTCGTGGTTCGATGCCGCGGCCGGCGCGTTGGTCGTCGGCGTCACCGACCGGGCGCGGGTCGGCGAGGTGCGCGCGGCCGGTGCGCGCGCGGTCGTGGTCGAGCACGGCGCGGCCGACCTCGACGCCATCCTCGACGAGCTGAACGCGTTGTCCGGCAAGACCGCCGGCGATGATCGTGCGGCGAACGGGAAGTCCTCGCTGACCGGCCTTGCCGGGTGGCGCGTGGACCCCACGCGCAACCGCGTGGTCGTCACCACGCTCACCGGCCAGCGGCGACCCGGTGCGCTGGACGCGCTCGCCAGGCACGGCGACGCCGTGACCTACGAGGAGACCGACCACCCACCCCGGACCGCGGCGGGCTTCCTGGACGGCGGCGACGGGATCAATCTGGACAGCTGCTCCGCGGGCTTCAACCTGCGCAACCCCGCCACCGGTCAGGGCTACCTGCTGACCGCGGGCCACTGCACCGCCGACGGCCAGGCCAATACCGGCAATGACGGCACCTTCTTCGGCAACACGGTGGACAGCCACTTCCCCGGTCAGGACGACGCGTTGATCAGCCGCGACAACGCGTACTGGTACCAGGGCCCATGGGTCGACCAGAACCCGTCGTGGGGCGTGCCCGTCACCGTCGGCGGTCACAGCGACGTGCTGGTCGGCAGCGTCGTCTGCAAGTCCGGCATCACCACGAAGTGGACCTGCGGCGCCGTCGCGGCCAAGGACGAGGCCGTGGTGTACGACGGCGACCCGGCCATGACCGTGTACGGCCTGACCCGGCACTCGGCGTGCGTCGAGCCGGGTGACTCCGGCGGCGCGAACGTGACCCGGATGTCCGGGGTGGTGCCGTGGGTGGCCGAAGGTGTGACCAGCGGTGCGCAGCTGTACTGGGATGGCGGTCGTTATCGCTGCGGTCAGGTGTTCGGCGACAGCAACGTCTCCTGGTACTTCCCGATCGCCGACAGCCTGAGCTTCTACGGTCCCTGGTACGGCGTGACCACGTGGTGATCGCTTCGGTCAGAAGCCTTCCGGGACGTGGGGCACGTAGTCGGCCGCCAGCCGGGTCAGTTCGTCGGCCGACAGGGTCAGGTCGACGGCCGCGACCGCGTCGGTGAGGTGGTCGAGCTTCGTGACGCCGACGATCGGCGCGGTGACGGCGGGCTGGTGCAGCAGCCACGCCAGCGCGACCCGCGCTCTGGGCACACCCCGCTCGGCCGCCACCGCGGCCACGGCCTCGGTCACCCGCCGGTCGGCGTCGGCGGCCTGGTGGTACAGCGCACTGCCGAAGTCGTCGTTGGTGGAACGTGCGGTCGTCGCGTCCCAGTCGCGGGTCAGCCGGCCGCGCGCCAGCGGGCTCCACGGCAGCACCCCGACGCCCTGGTCGAGGCAGTAGGGGAGCATCTCGCGCTCCTCCTCGCGCATCACCAGGTTGTACTGGTTCTGCATGGCCACGAACCGGGTCCAGCCGTTCAGGTCCGCCGTGTGCTGCAGTTGGGCGAACTGCCAGGCCCACATCGACGACGCGCCGAGGTAGCGGACCTTGCCGGCCCGCACGAGGTCGTGGAGGGCCTCCATGATCTCCTCGATCGGCACGTCCTGGTCGAGCCGGTGGATCTGGTAAAGGTCGAGGTAGTCGGTGTTCAGCCGGCGCAGGCTCTCCTCGACCTGCGTCATGATCGCGCCGCGGGACAGGCCGCCGCCGTTGGGGCCGGGACCCATCCGGCCGTTCACCTTGGTGGCGATGACGACCTCGTCGCGTTTCGCGAGTTCACCGAGGACCGTGCCGGTGATCTCCTCGCTGCTGCCGGCGGAGTACACGTTGGCGGTGTCGAACGTCGTGATGCCGGCCTCGAGCGCGGCCCGGATGATCGGCCGCGACGCGTCGAGGTCGAGCGTCCAGTTGTGACTGCCGCGGTGCGCGTCCCCGAAACTCATGCAGCCGAGGACGACAGTGGACACTTCGAGCCCGGACCGGCCGAGTCGCCTGTACTCCATGGGCACGACGCTAGCCTGAACACCGGTAGCCTCGCTCGCATGGCCGAACTGACCGCAGCCCAGACCGTGCAAGCCGCCGACCACGTCATCCACGACGTCGGCTCGACCTGGATGCTGCATTCCGAGACCGTCGCCCGCGGGGTGGCACACGGGTACGACAAGCCGTTGCCGTTCTACTTCGCCGGCCGGGGCGGTGTGCTCGGCGATGTCGACGCCGACGTGGTCGTCGCCGCGATGGGGTGGTGGCATCCCGGCATGGTCCGCAAGATGTGGGACCGTGGCGTCGCGGTCGCCGGTGCCCGCGAGGCCGCCCGCCGCTACTTCGCCGCCTGTGCCGCGTGGGGCGAGGACCACCTGGCCGACTTCGCGCCCGCCGCGCGGGCGGCGGAACTGACCGGACGGGTGGTGGCCGCCGCGGAAGGCGCGGGGCTGCCGCTGTTCGCCGGGTGGCGCGCGGAGCCGCTCGCGCAGAGCGCCCCCGCCCGGTTGTTGCAACTACTGCACGTCATGCGCGAGTGGCGCGGGTCGGTGCACCTCGTCGCGACCACGGCCGCCGGCCTCGGCCCCCTGGAGGCCATTCTCACCAACGAGGGCGAGCAGCAGGCCCGGTTCTTCGGCTGGCGCGACGACCTGCCGGACTGCACGCATCTCAAGGACCGGCACGTCGTCGCCGAGGAGAACACCGACCGGCTGGTCGCCGGCGTCTACGAGCGGGCGCTGGACCCGGCGGAGCGCGCCGAGCTCGTCGAGCTGGTCAGCCAGGTCGAGGCCGCCGTCCGCTGAGGTCAGGAAATGCCGCTTCGGCCAGTTGGTTGCTGTCGACTACTTGGCGGATTATCCTGTCGAGCGGAAACGAGGTCTCGAGCCAGCCGGCGCGGCATCGCGGGCCTGTTCGGTCGGCGCTGCCTTCGAGCATGAATTCGCGGAGCAGGTTTCCGTTTTTTGCTTCAAATACTCGGTAGACATAAAGCCCGGTCACATAGGTCAAGAGGGAGGATCGGGTGTCGCCGATCGCGATCCCACTGTTCCGAGGGTTGCAGAAATATCGTTGGGTGAATCCCGTGGCCGGAGTACGCGCGGCTGTCCGGATTAAACGGAACCACTGCGTCCGGGTTGAAAGGGATTCCTCCACATGCCTCTGTCTCGCTCGGTATCGGCTGTTTTGAGGCGGTGGAAGTCGCCGGGGGCGCGGATGTGCGCGTGGCGGTCGCGGCTTGTTCATGTGCGGTACACCCCGTCGCCGCGACCAAGCAGCTGGTGACGATGGCGAGCACGATTCGAGGTGCGAGGTAGATCGCTTCTCGCACGATCCCTCCCGGGTGGTGTTGAACAACTCTCGACGTTGAACGTGCGCCTCGTGAGGTTTGCTGGCGGGCGTCGTCAGAACCTCGCTGAAACATCGTCGAGGCGATTTGCCCAACCGCTGAACAGTGGCCGACCGCGTTGGCTAAGGTGCTCCGCGTGACGGGCCAGTTCACCTCGCTGCTTCGGCAGCTGAGGCGCGATGCGGGGTTGACCCAGGAAATTCTGGCCGAACGCACCGGTCTCGCGGTGCGGACCATTCGCCGCCTGGAGTCCGGGGAGAGCGCCAATCCGCAGCTGGACACGGTGCGCGTGCTGGCCGACGGGCTGGGGCTCAAGCCAGGGGAGCGGGCCACGCTGCTGGCCGTCGCGGACGGACAGCCACCGCCACCGCCACCGCCGCCGGCCGAGGTCACCGAGCGTCGCCAGGAGTCCGCGCGCGAACGCCTGCTCGCCGATGCCGCCGACGACCTCGCGCACGCGGTCCAGGCCGGTCTGCGGCGCGAGGAGGAACTGCGGCGGATCCAGGACCCGTTCCCGCTGCCGGTTCGCTGGCAGTCCGCGCCCGAGGACGTGATGGACCAGTGGGCCAACATCTGCCGGGTCGCGCCAGGTGAGTCGGCGAGCCGGCTGGACCTGGCCGGCCGGCTGCCCGAGATCGTCGAGATCTACCGGCGGATCCCGTCCGGGAGACTGGTGGTGCTCGGCCGGGCGGGCTCCGGCAAGTCGGTGCTGGCCGCGCGGTTCGTGCTCGACCGGCTCAGGACTCGCGGCCGTGGGGACGCCGTGCCGATCGTGCTCGGCATCGGTTCCTGGAACCCGACCACCACGACCTTCCGGGACTGGCTGGTCTGGCAGCTGATCCGGGACCATCCCGGGCTGGCCGCGACCGGCCCCGACAAGGCGAACCTGGCGACCGCGCTGGTCGACGCCGATCGCATCCTGCCGGTGCTGGACGGGTTCGACGAACTCGCCGTCGGCCTGCACCGGACCGCGCTGGACGCGCTCAACACCACCGACCTGCCGCTGCTGGTGACCAGCCGGCCTGGCGAGTACGCGGCCGTCGCCGGCGCGGACGCGCTGACCGCGGCCGCGGCGGTCCGGCTCACCGACCTCACCGTGGCCGACCTGATCGACTACCTGCCAAGGACCACCCGCAGCGACGCGGGCGGGACCGTGTGGGACCCGGTCCTGGCCCAGTTGCGCGACCACCCGGAGCGGCCGGCCAGCGTCAACCTCCGCGCCGTGCTGACCACGCCGCTGATGGTGGGCCTCGCCCGCACCGTCTACAGCGACGCCGCCGGCCGCGACCCGGCGGAGTTGTTGGACACCAACCGGTTCGGCAGCCAGCACGAGATCGAGGACCACCTGCTGAGCCGGTTCATCCCCACGGTCTACCGGGACCAGCGCGCGCGGTGGGACGCCGAGCGGGCGCGGGGCTGGCTCGCCTACCTCGCCTGGCACCTCGACCGGCTCGGCACCCACGACCTGGCGTGGTGGCAGCTGGGCACCACGATGCGCAGGCGCGCGCGGATGCCGGTCGTCGGCATGGTGTGCGGGCTGGTCGTCGGCGTGCTGTCCGGGGCGTTGACCCTGATCGCGGAGCTGGCCGATGGCGGTAGCGGACAGGCGGCGTTGCTGACCACCGTGGGGTACTGGATCGGGTTCGGCGTGGCCTTCGGCCTCGCCCACGGCGCGGGGATCATGCTCGGCGGCGGGGCGTTCGAACCGTCCCGGGTCCAGCTGCGCGCCAACGGCGGGACCAGGCAGCTGCGGGCGCGGTTCGGTCGCCGGAGCCTGGTCGGGGTGGCCGGCGGGATCGGCCTCGGGCTGGTGCTGGGGCTCGTCGGCGCGGCCGGGATCGACCCGTTGGGCCTTCCCGGGGCCGGGTTCCTCGGCGGCCTCGCGGTCGGGGTCGGCCTGGGGACGATGGCCGGTCTCGGCTGGGGGCTGCTGGCCGGCCTGGAGACCTCGGTCGATCTCAAGTCCGCCGTCGGCCCGCTCGACCTGTTGCGCACCAACCGGTCGGTCGTGGTCGTCGAGTTCCTCGGCCTTGGTCTGGTGCTCGGGCTGGTCCATCTGCTGCTGACCACGATCGCGCTGGGCTACCTGTTCCCGGTCGGGCTGGTCCTGGACCTGGTGCTCGGGCCGGTGATCGGGCTCGCGATCGGGATCAGCCTGACCGCGTGGGGCCAGTGGTTGATCTTCGCGCGGATCTGGCTGCCGCTGACCGGGCGGCTGCCGTGGGCGATGGTCGCCTTCCTCGACGACGCGGCCCGGCGCGGTGTGCTGCGGCAGGTCGGCGCGGTCTACCAGTTCCGACACGCCCGCCTCCAGTCACACCTGGTCGACCCGACCTGACCTGCGGTTTCCGCGACCGGACATAGAAGTCCGGTGCGAAGTCCTGGTTGACGGCGGCCGTCGGCGCGATGGTCTGTTCCGTGTTCGAGACTGTTGAGGATCTCGTGGGCGCGGTCACCGGCGTGGTGAGTCCGGACGGGCCGCTCGGGAGGTTGACAGGGACGCTGGCCCTGACGTTGACCGACGCGCTGGACAGCGTGTGGGCCGGCTTCTTCGGCGCGTCGACCGTGTCGGGCGGCACGAACTGGAACGCCTACAGCCACCAACAGCTGTACGACATGATCTGGCGGGACGCGGACGTCCAGGAGGTGAGCGCGGTCGCCGCCGAGTGGGGGCGGCACAGCGTCGCGCTGGCCGACTTCGCCGACGGGCTGCGCCGGGAGGGCGCCGCGCTCCGGTCGAACTGGCAGGGCCGGGCGGCGGGCCTGGCCGCGGACCGGCTCGACGAGCTGTCCGATCGGATCTGGAACGCCGGCGCCCGGGCGGGCACGGTCCAGCAGGCGACCAGCGAGGCGGGGGACGCGCTGGTCCTCGCGCGCAACACCATGCCGCCACCGCCGCCGGATCCGATGACGATCGCGACCAGCGCGGTCGGCGCCGGGCCGCTGTCGCCGGTGCAGGCGGTGCTGGTGGGCGGCATGCGGGTGTTCACCGCCGACGCCGTGGCCGGTGCGTCCAAGGCCGACGCGGTGCGCGCGATGCGGCGCTACGAGTCGAGCCTGGCCAGCAGCGCCAACCAGGTCGTGCCGGCGGGCGCGGACGCCACGACGGCCAGGACCTATGAGACGGGCGGGGGGCCGGGGTCGTCGACCAGCCCGGCGGCGGTCACCGGTGGCGGCCCGGCGGGGGGCCCGGGCGGTGGCGGTGGGGTGCCGTGGTCGCGGTTGGTCGGCGGCTCGCCCGGTGGCGGTGGTGGCGGCGCACCCGGTCCCGGGGGGCTGTTCGGCAGCGCCCCGGGACCGGTGGGGCGCGTGCTCGCCGCGGAGAGCGCCGTGCGGTCCGACGCGGTCCGGCGCGGGCTGGGCGGCGGGTTCATGGGGCCGGCGATGGCCCCGATGCGCGGGGAAGAGGACAAGGACAAACCCCATCAGACCCGGCTGCCCACCGTGGACAGCGGGATCTTCGCGGTGGGGGAGCGCGGCAGCGCCGCGGTGATCGGGGCCGCGACGGACAGGGAGAACGGCGTTGGTCTCTAGGAAGCCCTCCGGGCACGACTTCGAGGTGCTGACCGAGGAGCTGATCGGCCAGCTCAAAGCCCTGGTCGACATCGGTGACCAGACCAACGGCCTGGTGTCCACGGCGCGGCGGCTCGCCGAGCGCCAGCCGTTGCTCGGCAGCGCGCCGCCCGCGCGGCACCTCGCGCTGCGGCTGCTCGAGGCGGCGGGCCCGTCCGGGCTCACCGGCGAGGTCAGCGCGGCCGACACCGAACTGGCCAGCTACCACCGGGCGCTGGACGCCACCGTGCGGCAGTACCAGCGTGGCGAGACCGAGGCGTCCCTGCGGTTCACCGACGAGGAGAACTCGTTGTGACCACCGCGCCCGTGACCGCGAACCCCGGTGTGCTGTTCGGGCTCGTGGAGCTGGACCTGCTCGCCGAGCACGCCGGCGCGCGGTTCCCGTTCCCGTTGCGAGTGCCGGAGTTCGGCCGGATCGCGGGCGAGCGGGAGGTGCTGCTGGCCGCGGCCGGGGTGACGCTGCGGGCCCGCGGGCTCGCCGGCGAGCGCGGGCCGCTGGGCATCGCGGCGGAGGTGGTCACGGCGTTGCGCGAGTGCCGGGGGAGCGTCGACCTCGTGTTGACCAGTCCGGGCACGACCGTCGGCGTCGCGGCCGTGGTCTACCGGTCCTGGGCGCTGATCTGTCGCCAGCCGTTGACCGGCGATCCGGCGACCACCGGGGTGCGGATCCGGCGGATCGCCATGAACACGTTGGCAGAGGAGTTGAACGGGATGGTTCCCGAGATTGAGGCGACGGTCACGATGCCGATCACGCTGCCGCCGGACGGCGGCGATCCGCAGGCACTGGAGGAGGTCGGTGGCGTGCTGCCCGAACTGCTCGGCGCCGGACAGCTCGGCGCCACCCACCGCGGCACCGGTAGGGCCGAGCTCGAACTGTCCTGGTTGGACGGTCCGCGCGGCCGGGTGCGGGTGGACCGGGGGGAGGACGGCTGGATCAGCGTGAACTCGTTGACCCAGAAAGAAATGCGCCACGCGCTCAACATCGTGGCCATGATCGCCGGAAGGGAACATGATGGATCCTGAACAGTGGCTCGCGCAGTACGACCAGCGGCTCGCCGAGGTCGCGACGCGCGCCAAGGACGTCGGCGCGCGCCTGCGACAGGTCGGCGGCACGGCGGTCTCGCCACGCGGCGAGGTCGAGGTGCGCGTCAGCGCCAGCGGCACGCTGGAGGATCTCACCCTCACCCCTGCCGCCCGGAGCCTCGAGTCCGACGAGTTGGCGCGACTGATCCTGGACACCACGGGCAGGGCGCGACGCGCGGTCAGCGCCCAGGTCGTCGGCATCTCCACGAAGTACCTGGGGGAGGGCCCCGCGCTCGAGGTGATCAGGCAGCAGCTGCCGGCCGGTGTGCCGGTGAGCAAGAACCAGGACGACGACGAGTACTTCACCAACCCGCCGGAGATCACGCGATGACCGACGCCCAGTTCGATGTCGACACCGACCAGCTCGCCGGCCACGCCGGCGCCCTCGGTGACGTCGCCGACCAGCTGTCCGCCATCGGCGGCCGGCTGCCGAGCGGCCTCGCCGACCTCGCGCTCGGCCCGTTCACCCAGTTCCTCACCGCCGGCCTGCAGGGCGCCATGACCCAGGTGGCGAACACGGTCACGGGCGCGGCGACGTCGGTGGCCGAGATGAGCGCCGGCATGACCGCCACCGCGGCCGGCTACCAGCACACCGACCGGACCAACGACGCCACGCTGGCCCACCTGACCCGGGAGCTGTGCCGATGACCGACCTGAACACCGCCAAGATGGTCACCGATCTGCGGGAGACCAACGCCGCGGTGCGCGCCAACGGCTGGGTGGCGCCGGGACTCGGCGTGCCTGGCGCGCCGCTTGGCCTGCTGAGCGGCATGGGCACCCCGTTGTCCGGGCTCGCGGCGGCCGGCCTGTCCTGGTTCACGCCCCTGGTGTCGTTCCTGGACGAACCGCTCACCCAGCTGCGGGGCGGCAACCCGTCCTCGGTCATGTCCGGGGCGCAGGACTTCGGCGCCGCGGGCGGGGACATCGCCGAGGTCGCCGGCGGCTACCGGGCGTCGACCAGCGCCCAGACCGCCGACTGGTCCGGTGAGGCCGCCACGGAGTACCGGAGTTCCGGCGCGGTGCACGCCGATGGCGTCGCGGGTCTCGGCGAGGCGAGCAACACCGTGGCCAGCGCGATCATCGGCGCGGCCCAGGTGGTGGCCCAGGCCATCGCCGAGATCACCGAGCTGATCGCTCAGGCGGTGGCCCAGATCGTGCCGATCCTGACCCAGGCCGTGGCGCGGGCGGCGGAGACCTTCGGCCAGAGCGTGGTGGAGGCCATCCCGCCGTGCGTGGGGATCGCCGTGGAGTACGCGCTGCGGATCGCCGCGAAGCTGGCGGCGTTGGTGGCCAGCGGGGACAACCTGCTCAAGCTGGTGAAGGGCGGCATGGCCGTCGTGGAGCTGCTCCAGACGGCGATGGACAGCATCAGCCAGCAGAGCGTCGGCGCCGAGGCCCGGGCCGCCGGCGGCGCGGGCCCGGCGAGTGCGGCGGCCGTGCCGGAAACGCCGACGGTCGGCGGGAACACCGCGTCCGCGGGGGCGTCGGGGAGCGGCGGCGGCTCGTCGATGTCCGCACCCGGCGGGTCCGGTGGCGGTGGGTCCACGTTGGGTGGCCTGCCGACCTCGATGGACAGCACCACCAACACGTCTGGCGCGATGCCCCTTACCAGCACGTCCCTTGCCGGCACGTCCCTTTCCAGCACCGTGCCGGACGCGTCGCGGTCCGGTGGTGGGATGCCCGCGGCGCGCGGCGGTGGTGTTCCGGTCGGCTCGGCCGCCGCACCCCGCTCCGCTGGTGGTGCGCGGGCCGGCGGTGCCCGTGGCACCGCCTCGCGGGAAGACACGCAGGCGGTCCGCACCCCAGGGGGTGGTGGCGGCACGTCGAGCGGTGTCCCCGTTGGCGGTGCCATGGGTGGTGGCCGACCGGCAGGCGACCAGGACAGGGAACACCAGCGCAAGTACCCCGTGGTGGCGGGACACGAGGTGGAGTTGGTCGCCGTGCCGAAGGTCATCGGGTGAGTGGGTGAGGTCACCGGCCAGCGATGGCCGGTGGCTGGCCTGGTCACGGTCGGTGCTGGCTGCGAGGTTTGCCGGGCACACCGGCTTGCCGAGAGGGGCATCCACGATGACGCAGCCGCCAGGCTACGCACAGACCGCTCAGCCCACCCGCCGCCGCGCGCGGTGGGAGCGCTACCGCGTCACCCATCCGTTCTCCGCCAAGGCCCAGGCCGGGCTGTGGGGATCGATCGCCGGCGTGGTCGCGCTGGCCGCGCTGCTGGGTGCGGCGATGGACGTGAAGGGCGGGGTGGTCATCGTGGCGGCGGTGCCGTTCATCATCGCCTGGTTCGAGGGCCAGCGCACGGCGTTCCAGTTCGATGCGGCCGGGGTGCGGATCGGCGCCGTGGTGCTGCCGTGGACAGATGTCACGCAGTTCGTCGTGGCGCCGCCGAACGGCCAGCACGCACTGATCGGTGTGCGGCTGCGGCAGGGTGCCGGGTTGCCGGCCGGCGTCCCCTTCCCGCCGCCGCATCCCGCGATGCCCGCGCCGCTCCACGTCACCGTGCTCGCCGAGAAGTTCGATCTGGCCAAGATGATCCAGAAGGCGCACAAGTACGCCCCGCGACACGTCCGAATCGTGCTCGCCGACGCGCACAGCGAGCAGGTCGTGGCCTGACCCACGCCCTGAATGACTCATTCGGGACGCTCAACGTCCTCAATGAGGCATTCAGGGCTTTCCGCGGGCGGCGATGCCGTCGAGCAGGAAGTCGAGGCCGGTGTGGAAGGTCTGGTCGGCGTCCAGGTGGGCGGCATCGCGCACGACCGTGGCCACCGCCGGGAACCGGCCGGTGGCGAAGGTCCGTTGCAGATAGGGCCCGAGGGTGCGCTGCCAACGCTGCTCGTCCATCCCGGTGGCCCGCTCGGCCCGCCGCTCGGCGATCTCCCGGCGCACCGCGCCGATCGCGTACGCGTTGACGGCGGCGACCACCGGCATGACGAGGTCCACGTGCACGCCGTCCAGCGCGGCCATCACGGCCTCCCCGGTGGCCAGCGCGTGCGGCCCGAGCTGGGGCCGGCCACCCAGTAGGTCGGCGAGCCATTCGTGCTCGTGCGCGGCGTGCCGGGTGGCTTCGGCAAGCGACCGCAGCACGTCCCGCCAGCCCTCGCCCGCCGGCCGGATCTCGGCGTGGACGGCGTCGACCATCAGGTCGAGCAGCTCCTCCTTGCTGGCGATGTAGCCGTACAGCCGCATCGGGCCGACGCCGAGCGCGGTGGCGACCTTGCGCAGCGACACCGCGTCCAGGCCGTCCGCGTCGGCCAGTTCGATCGCCGTGCGCACGATCTGTTCCCGGCTCAGCGGGGCCGGCGTCGGTCGATTCGGTGGCTCCGGCCGCTCCCACACCAACATGCCGGAACAGTACATCGCATCGCTGCGATACAGTGTATCGAGAAATACGGTGTATCGACGGAAGGGACAGTCATGACCATCGCTATCGCCGGCGCCGGCCTCGGCGGCCTGATGCTCGCCCGGGTGCTGCACGTGCACGGCATCGACGCCGTCGTGTACGAGCGTGAGTCGTCGCGGGACGCGCGCGGGCAGGGCGGCATGCTCGACATCCACTCCGGCCAGCGGGCGCTGCGCGAGGCGGGTCTGCTCGACCAGTTCCACGCGATCTCCCGTGGTGAAGGCCAGGACATGCGGCTGCTCGAGCCGGACGGCACCCTGCTGCTGCAGGAGGACACGCCGGCGGACGCCCCGCTCGCGCGACCCGAGGTGGACCGCGCCGACCTGCGCGACCTGCTGCTGGACTCCCTCCCCGACGGCGCGGTCCGCTGGGGGCGCGCGGTCGAGTCCGCCGCCGACGGCGTGCTGCGCTTCGCCGACGGCGGTAGCGCGCGGGCTGATTTGCTGGTCGGCGCGGACGGCGCGCAGTCCAGGGTGCGCGCGCTGCTCACCGACGCCCGGCCGGTGCACCTTGGCCAGAACGTCGTCGAGGTCGGCATTCCCGACATCGACCGCACCCACCCCGACCTCGCGGCGATGGTCGGGCGCGGCACCTACTGGGTGCTCGGTGACGGACTGTCCCTGGCGGCGCAGCGCAACGGCGACGGCCGCGTGCGCATCGGCCTCAGCTTCTACCGCACCGCCGAGGACTGGTTCGCCACCAGCGGGATCCCGGTCGACGACCCGGCCGCCGCCCGGGCGCGGCTGATCGACCTGCTCCCCGGTTGGCACCCACGGTTCACCGCGCTGATCGCGGCCTGTGATGACACGGTGGTGCCGCGGTCGATCAGCACGCTTCCGGTCGGCCTGACCTGGCCGTCGAGGCCAGGCGTCACGCTGGTCGGCGATGCCGCGCACCTGATGCCGCCGACGGGGGAGGGGGCCAACATGGCGCTGCTCGACGGCGCGGTGCTCGGTCTCGCGCTGGCCGCGCAGCCGGACGACTTTCCCGCCGCGGTCAGGGAATACGAACGCGAGATGTTCGAACGCACCGGCGCCGCCGCCCGGATGTCCGCGGTCCTACAGGAACAACTGATGGCACCGGACGCCGCCAAGAAGATGCTCGCGTTCTTCCAACCAGACTGACGGTCAGGCACGGGGGACGACCGTCACCGATCAGAAATCCTTCGCCACATCGTCAGTTCTGGTAGCCCCTCGTACCGGTGGAAGGATGGCTGACCATGACCGACGCCAGACCGCTGGGCGCCGACGAGGCCACGTTCCTCGCGGCGGTCCGCTCAGGTGATGCGGCGCGGTTCGCGCTCATCACGGAGCGCCACCGGCGTGAGCTGCGGGTGCACTGCTACCGGATGCTCGCGAACTACGAGGACGCCCAGGACATGACGCAGGAGACGTTCCTGCGGGCGTGGCACAAGCGGGCGTCGTTCAAGGGCCACGCCGCGCTGCGGACCTGGCTGTACCGGATCGCGACGAACGTCTGTCTCGACTTCCTGGAGAAGCGCAACGACCGCACACCCGTACCGTCCGGGCTGCCGGACGCCGGCTCCGAGGTGCCGTACCTGCAGCCCTACCCCGACCGGATGCTCCCCGAGGACCCGCAGGAATCGGTGGTCGCCCGGGAGACGATCGAGCTGGCGTTCATCGTCGCCGTCCAGCACCTGCCGCCGCGGCAGCGGGCGGTGTTCATCCTGCGCGACGTCCTCGGCTGGCCGGCGTCGACGGCCGCCGACGCCCTCGAGCTGACCGTCGCCTCGGTGACCAGCGCACTGCAGCGGGCGCGCGTGACGATGCGCGAGCGGCTGCCCGGCCGCCGCCTCGACTGGTGCGGCCCCGCCACCCACGAGCTGTCGAATGACGAGCGCGGCGTGGTGAAGTCCTACATCGACGCCCACGAGCGCAACGACCTCGACGGGCTGACGTCCCTGCTGCGCGACGACCTGCGCTTCGCGATGCTGCCCGACCCGGGCACCGTTGTCATGACGGCCAAGGACGCGGTGGACGGCTGGGTCTCCGGTGGGCTCTTCCGACGCGGCCACGACGACTGGCGCGGTGTCGCCACGACGGTCAACCTGATGCCGGCCGCCGTGCTGTACCTGCGCACCCCCGACGACCCGGAATACCGGCTGTTCGCCGTCGCGCTCCTGCACATCGTCGACGGGAAGATCGCCGAGCTCACCGGATTCGACGTCACCGACACACCATGGCTGGACCTGCCGCCGACACGGTGATCATCGCCTTGTCTCGTAGCGGGTCAGCACCACGCCGCCGGGAAACGTCCGCGTCTCCACCAGGGTCAGGTTCACCCAGCTGTCCAGCGCGGTGAAGAACGGCGTGCCGCCGCCCACCAGGACCGGCACGGTGACCAGCACGTACTCGTCGATCAGCCCGGCTCGCATGGCGGCCCCGGCGAGCGTCGCGCCGCCGATGTCCATCGGGCCGCCGTCCTCGGCCCTGAGCCGGGTGATCTCGGTGACCGCGTCGCCGGTGACCAGGCGGGTGTTCCAGTCGACCTTGTCGATCGTCGAGGAGAACACCACCTTCGGCATGTCCCGCCAGCGGCGGGCGTACTCCATCGCCGCCGGGGTGGCGCCGGGCTGCTGGTCGGCGGTCGGCCAGTGGGAGCTCATCGCCTCCCACAGCTTGCGCCCGTACAGCGCCAGGCCCGTCGCCGCCACCCGGTCGGACCACCACCCGAACAGCTCGTCGCTCGGCGACGAGTCCGGTCCCTCACTCCCACTCCAGCCGAGGTCGCCACCGGGCGCGGCGATGTAGCCGTCCAGGGTCAGGTTCATGCCGAAGATCAGTTTTCGCGTCATGCCAGTACAGACGGGCGGGGCGGGAAAACCTAATCGGTGGCGGCCCCGTTGCGTACCCGATCGCGGTAGTGGGCCGGGGCCACGCCGACGACGCGCTTGAACGCCGTGCTGAACGCGCTCTCGGAGGCGTAGCCGAGGTCGGTGGCCAGCGACCTGATGCCGCTCTGGTCGGCACGCAGTGCCCGCTGGGCGAGCAGCATCCGCCAGTGGCCGAGGTAGGCCAACGGCGGCATCCCGGCGACGGCCCGGAACCGTTCCGCGAACGAGGTCCGCGACATGCCCGCCGCCCGGGACAGCTCCGCCAGCCCCCACGGCCTGCCCGGCGCGTCGTGCATGATGGCCAGCGCCGGTCGCAGCCGGTCGTCGGCCAGCAGGCGCAGCCAGCCCGGCGGCAGGTCGGCCCGGTTCGCGTAGGCGCGCAGCACCTCCAGCGCGAGCAACTGGGCACGTTGCCGGATCGCGAACGCCGAGCCCATCCGGCCATCGGTCAGTTCGTCGACCACGCGGTCGAGTTCGTGGCGCAGGTGCGACGCGGTCGGATCCGACGACCGGACAACGCCCACCGGCGGCAGCGCCTGCATGAGCAGCGCCCGGCCGGTCTCGTTGAGGTCGATCCGCCCACCGACGCCGACATTGTCGGCGACCGCGCGGTCGACGTCATTCAGCGGCGCGAACGACTCGGCCATCGCCAGTTCCTCCGGCGGACCATCGCCCTTGCCGCCACGCAGTGCCAGCCACACCCGGCCGTTGAGCACAGCCACGTCCCCCGGTCCCAGCCACAGCGGCTCGGCGACGCCATCGGTACGGAGCTCGGCATCTCCGGCCACCGACGCGATCAGCTTCAACGCCCCGTCGACGGGGCCCTCGGCCACCCACGGTCCGCGCATCGCGAACCCGCCGGAGAGCACTCCGCGCACCTCGACGAGGTCGAAGATCTCGGACAGCTGGTCGATGACGGGCGTACTCCCGCTCATGTAAACCGGACTCATAATGATTCCTACCACGGTCTGCCGGCTCCAGACTGGGGTGCATGAGCCACCAGCAATCCGTGGGGTCCTGGTTAGCCGCACCCTCGACCATCCGTGACATCGCGGGCATCGACCTGACCGGCCAGCACGTGGCCGCCCGGTTCGGGGCGACGCGGCGATGACGATCCGGGTCAACGGCTCCGAGGTCACCGTGCCCGAGGACGCGCGGGTCTCCCTGCTCGACCTGTTGCGTGAGCACCTGAACCTGACCGGTACCAAGGTCGGCTGCCGACAGGGCGCCTGCGGCGCCTGCACGGTCCTGGTCGACGGCAGGCGGGTGCTGTCCTGCCTGACCATCGCCGCGCAGGCCGACAGGAAATCGGTCACCACGATCGAGGGGCTGGGCAGCACCGAGGCGCCGCACCCGATGCAGACCGCCTTCGTCGAACACGAGGGCATGCAGTGCGGCTACTGCACCCCCGGCCAGATCTGTGCCGCGGTCGGGATGCTCGCGGAGGCGGCGGCCGGCGCGCCGAGCTACCTGACCGCCGATCTCGACGCGGAGGTCACGCTGTCCCGGGAGGAGATCAGGGAACGGATGAGCGGGAACCTGTGCCGATGCGGCGCACACAACGGGATCGTGGACGCGATCGTGCGGGTCTCCGGGGACGGTGCGGCATGATGCCGGTGGAGTACCACAGCGCCACGTCGGTCGAGGAGGCCGTGCGGCTGAAGGGGTCGGCGGGCTGGCGTCTGCTCGGGGGCGGTACGAACCTCGTCGACCTGATGTACAAAGGCGTCGAGCGGCCCGTCCGGCTGTTGGACGTGACCGGGTTGTCGGACTCGATCGAGGCGACTCCCGATGGCGGGCTGTCCATCGGCGCCGCCGCCCGCAACAGCGACGTGGCCGCCCACCCGATCGTCCGGCGGCGGTACCCGATGCTCAGCCGCGCGGTCCTGGCCGGTGCGTCGGGGCAGATCCGCAACATGGCCACGGTCGGCGGGAACCTGATGCAGCGAACCCGGTGCGCGTACTTCGCCGACGCCGCCGGCTCGCGCTGCAACAAGCGCCGACCGGGCAGCGGATGCGACGCGGTCGGCGGATTCCAGCGCTACCACGCGATCTTCGGTGCCTCGGCGGACTGCCTGGCAACCCATCCCTCGGACATGTGCGTCGCGCTCGCGGCGCTGGACGCCCGAGTCCACCTGGCCGGCGCCGACGGCTCGCGCGTCGTCCCGCTCGTCGAGTTCCACCGGCTGCCCGGATCCCGGCCCGAGTTGGAGACGGTGCTCGGCGACGACGAGGTGATCACCGCCGTCGAGCTCCCCGCTTCCCCGTTCACCGGTGCGTCGGACTACCGCAAGGTGCGCGATCGGGCGAGCTACGCCTTCGCGCTGGTCTCCGTGGCCGCCGGAGTGTCCACAACGGACGGACGGGTCGACCAGGTGCGGATCGCGCTCGGCGGTGTCGCGGCCAAACCGTGGCGGGCGTCGCTGGCCGAGGCCGCGCTCGTCGGCGCTCCGGCCACGACCGGCGCGTTCGAGGACGCCGTCGCCGACGAGCTGGCGCAGGCGAAGCCGTTGCCCGGCAACAGGTTCAAGGTCGAACTGGTGCGCCGGACCGTGGTCTCGGTCCTCACCGGACTGGTCGGAGGTGACCGGTGAGCAAGGTCCAGAACGCCGCCATCGCCACGATCCGGGCGGTACTGGGGCGGGTCCCGGCGCGCTGGCTGCCGGGTGGCAGCCCGGATCCACTGATCGAGCAGCGGGTGCTGACCGGGCGGCCCACCAGGCGCGTCGACGGTCTGCTCAAGGCGGCCGGAGAGGCGGTGTTCGCGACCGATGTCGCGCTGGACCGGCTGTCCTACGCGACCCTGGTGCACAGCACGGTCACCCGGGGGCGCATCAGCCGGATCGACACCGCTGCCGCGGAGGCCGCACCGGGGGTGCTGCTGGCGCTGACCTACCGGAACATGCCACGGCTCGGCATTCCCGCCATGCTGGGCGGGGTCAACATGAGCGCCGCGGGCAACAGCGGCCTGCCGATCATGCAGGACCCCGAGGTCCGCTACAACGGCCAGGTCGTCGCCGTGGTCGTGGCCCAGACCCAGGAGCAGGCCGACCACGCCGCGTCGCTGGTCGAGGTCGACTACACCGAGCAGACCGCGCGGGTACGGTTCGAGGACGCCAAGACCGACGCGCGAAGCCTGGACTCGTTGCTGTTGGACAGGAACCCGCAGTCGGTCGGCGACGCCGAGCGGGAGCTGGGCCGGTCGGCGCACCGGGTCGACAACCTCTACCGGACCCCGCCGCTCAACCACAACGCCATCGAGCTGCACGGGGTGACCGTGGCCTGGGAGCAGGGCACCCTGGTCGTGCACGACGCGAACCAGGCGGTCGCGACCACCGCACGGGCGCTGGCCGGCCTGTTCGACCTCAAGCCGGAGCAGGTCCGGGTGCGCTCGCCGTTCGTCGGCGGCGCGTTCGGCGCGAAGGCGATGTGGGACCACCACATCATCGCCGCGGCGGCGGCCAGGATCGTGGACCGGCCGGTGCGGCTGATGCTGAGCCGGGAAGGGGTCTACCGCATCATCGGCGGCCGCAGCCCGGCCGAGCAGCGGGTCGCCATCGGTGCCGACGCCGAGGGCAACCTCACCGCGTTGGTCCACACCGGATACTCGGTCATGCCGCCCTACGCGGCCTGTCCCGAGCAGTTCGCCTCGGGCAGCAGACTGGCCTACCGGGCCGGGAGCTACCGGTTCCACCAGCGCCACCTCGATCTGGACATCGTGCCCAACACCTTCATGCGCGCACCGGGGGAGGCCATCGGCAGCTTCGCGCTGGAGAGCGCGGTCGACGAACTGGCCGGCGAGCTGGGAGTCGACCCGATCGAGCTGCGGCTGCGCAACACGCCGCATCGGCATCCGATCACCGGGCAGGAGTTCTCCCAGCACGCGGGGAGCCAGGCCTGGCGCGACGGTGCCGAGCGTTTCGGCTGGGCGGACCGGCCGCGCGCACCAGGCGAGCGCCGCGACGGCGAGTGGGCCGTCGGCATGGGCTGCGCCGGCGGTGGGTTCCCGTATGTGCGCCTGCCAGCCAAGGTCGGCCTCACCCTGCGCGGCGACGGGTCGGCGACGGTCTTCTCGTCGGCCCAGGACATGGGTATGGGCGTGGCGACGGTTCAGGCGCAGCAGGCCGCGGACCGGCTCGGCCTGCCACTGCACCAGGTCTCGGTCGAATTCGGCGACTCCGCACTGCCGAAGGGACCGATGGCCGGGGGATCGGCCCAGACCACGTCGAACGCCGCCGCGATCACCGCGGCGGCGCGCAAGCTCACCGGCGAGTTGCTGCGGCTGGTCGGCAAGGACAGCCCGGTGTCCGGACTGCGTGCCAGCGAGGTCCGGCTGACCGAGGAGGGCGTCGCGAGCGTCGCGGACCCCGGCAGGCACGAGAAGTTCAGCTCGATCCTGGCCGGGGCCGGCCGGGACGAGGTGTCGGTCACCGCGTCGAGCGCTCCTCCGCTGGAGTTCCTGCGGTTCACGATGCACAGTAGCTCCGCGATCTTCTGCGAGGTCCGGGTCAGCACGGTCACCGGCGAGGTGCGGGTCAGCCGCCTGCTCGGCTCGTTCGACACCGGGACGATCGTCAATCCGGCGACGGCGACCAGCCAGTTCAAGGGCGGGATGATCATGGGCCTCGGGCTGGCGCTGACCGAGGAGACGTTGTTCGACGACCGCAGCGGCCGGATCATGAACCCCTCGCTCGCCGACTACCACGTCCCCGCACATCTGGACGTGCCGGAGATCGAGGTGATGTGGACCGGCATCCCCGACCCGCGGGCCCCGCTCGGAGCGCGGGGGATCGGCGAGATCGGGGTCACCGGCGTCGCGGCGGCCGTCGCGAACGCGGTGTTCAACGCGACCGGTACCCGGGTTCGTGACCTGCCGATCACCCTGGACAAACTGCTCGGGTGAGTATCCGAGCCGGTGCCCAGTGCCGGGGTCCTGTCTCGGGACTGGGCCAAGGTGAACCGTGGGTAGTGACCATGGGGTGGGCGGCGACGCGTACCGGCGGGGGACAGGGCGTCGCCGCCCACCAGGGCGCCTGGTCGTGGCGTGGAACGACCGGGCGGTGTCGGTCAGCGCGGCGGTCCGCTGGTGAGGGTCCGGGCAAATGTGGTGACGAGTTGGCGTGACTGGTGTTCGTCGAGGGCGTTTGTGGTGAGGTGGCGGAACAGGGTGCGATAGGTGTTGATTTCGGTGGGTGTTTCGATGAAGTGGCTGGTTGTTTCCGCGTCGAGGTGGGCGATCTGTTTGTAGTCGCGGATGTGGAGCAGGGTGAATGGTCCGGTCACGCCGACCGTTCGGGGGACGATCCGGATGGTGATGGCGGGTCGAATGGACCAGCGGAGGAGGGCGTGTACTTGGTTGGACATGATTTCGGTGTTGCCGACGGGGGTGTGGAGGACGAATTCGTGAATGAGGAAAACGCAGTCTGGTGGCTGGTCGTTGTCGAGGATGTGTTGCCGTTCGCGGAGCGCGGTCACCCGGTCGGTGACGTGCCATCGCGGCACGGTGGGGTTGGTGTGGAGCAGGGCGGTGGCGTAGGCGGTGGTTTGGAGTAGGTCGGGGATCGTGTTGTTGTGGTAGGTGCTGATTTGGGTGGCGTGTTGTTCGTGGTCGGAAAGCGTGGGTGCGTGTTTGGGGAGTGCGGGGTCGTGGTGGAGGTGCCAGTTGGGGCGGTGGTCATGGCTCAACGCCATGAACTGTTCGCGTTCGTCGCCGCCGGCTCCGCAGACGGCCATGAAGGCGGCGACATCGTGGCTGGAGCCGCCTCGTTTTCCAGAGAGGACGCGGGACACGCGGCTGGGGCTCCAGTTCAGTTCTCTGGCGATTCCACTGGCGTGGAGTCCGCGGCGTTCCATGATCCGGCGGAGCCCTTCGCCCAGTTCGCGGCTGCGCACTGTCGGTTCCCGGTCCTGCACTGCTGTTCGCACCCTTTCGTTGGTTGTGGCGGTTCAGTTGTGATCGTCGGTCCAGACGAGTCGCATGGGGGTGATGCGTTCGAACTGCGCCAACGCCCGTTCCGGGGTGGTGGTGTTGGCGATGGTGGACAGTCCGGAAGTGGGGTCGCGGCGGAAGGTGACGACTTCCTGATCGCCGTACGGGTGGGTTATCGACATGCCGACGGCGTAGACGCTGTCGTCGCGGCCGTCGAGGGTTTCCAGGGTGAAGGTCCGGATGTTCACGGTGTTTCTCCAGCGGGTGTGGGTTTTGTCAGGGTGGGGGCCAGATGTGGTCGACGGTGCTCAGGCAGCACTCCGGGCACAGCACTCGCCGGTCGGCCGCCGGGCGGTGGGTGGTGACGATGGCGACCCAGAGTCCGCAGGCTGTCCATGCGCCGTGCCGTGCCGGGGCGTCGAGCACGATGTGCAGTCGTCCCGCGTAACGCGTGCCTGATGGGTTGACGCCCCAGCGCCACCACTCGGTCATGACGACTCACCACCTTGTGCGCTCGGTCCGACCGGGACCGCCCTGCCGGCTGCCATGGGGTGGGTGACGGCGTGACGCGGTGGGGAGTGCCGCCACCCACCAGTCCGCCCGGTCGCGGCGCGTTCGACCGGGCGCGGGCGTGTCGACGTCCGGCAGCGAGCGAGCCGACCAGTTGCTGGTCACTTGCTCGGCGGGCCTGCTGGACGCGACCGGGTCCCGCTCGCCCGGCATGGAGCGAGCGGGACCCGGCGTGGGCCGTGTCAGGCATGGCCAGGCCTGGCGGCGGCGCTTCGATCGCCTTGGCCCGACGCCAACGGTGCGGAGCTTCCCGGGCCACTCGCTCGCTGGCGGCGCCTGCACGCGCTGCTGGCCTGCTGGACCCAGCCCGGCGCCGTTGCTGATGACACGGCACAACCCGTGGATGGCCGAACGCGGAGCGGTGATAAATTTTGTACGCATCCGAGCCTCGATCCTTCCAGGTGGTTCGTCTGCAAGTATGCTAACTCTTGTACATAAATTATGTACGCACCCTAACGGGTGAACTGTGACCCACTATGTGTGATCGGGTCGAGAGGTGGCGGACTTCGTGACAGGGCAAGGGGCTTCACAGCAGTTGCCGCCGGCGGTGATGAAGATCCTGCTGGGGCGACGGCTCGAGGAGCAGCGGAAGCAGACCGGCCTCACTCAGGACGAGGCGGCCAAGGTGCTCCGCTGCACGCAGCAGAAGATCGCGTACATCGAGAACGGCGGCGGGGTCAAGTACCTCGAACTGAGGGGCCTGCTCGACGCGTACCACTCCAACGACGCCGACCGCGCCTACGCGGAGGATCTTCACCAGGAGAGCAACCGCCGCGCCAAACGAGGTGGGTTCCGGTCACGCTTCCGCCAGCACCTGCGGCTCCTGGTCGACCTGGAGCCGACATCTCAGCGCTACTTCTCCCATCAGGCGAAACTCGTGCCGGGTCTGTTGCAGACCGAGGACTACATGCGTGCGCTGTTCCGCGCCTGGCGCCCATCGCTGAGCCGGGACCAGATCGATCAGGACACCGAGGATCGCTTGGGGCGTCAGCGAATCCTGGACAACGTTGATCAGCGGTTCTGGTTCATCTTCGACGAGGCGGCTCTCCGCCGCACAACCGGCAGCCAGGAGATCATGCGTGCCCAGATCCACTGTCTGGTGGACATCATCGATCGGCCCAACGTCGACATCCAGGTCGTGCCGTTTGATATCGGCTACTACATGGGCCAGGCGCACAGCTACTACCTGTTCGGGTACGACACGACCCCACCGGTGGACATCGTCTACCTTGAGCAGCACGACGGCGGCGAGTACGTGGACGAGAACAAACGCACGGCCAAGTACCAGACCTTGTGGGAGCAGCAACGGGCCGCTGCCATGGGTCCCGAGCAGACACGGCGCTACCTGCTCGATCTCGTCCGGTCGTTGTGATCACCGTTGGCACTGCACACCATCGGAAGGCACGACCGCAAATGAACAGCAGCATCACCGGCCAGACTGGCTTCGGCCACTGGCGCAAGTCCTCGTTCAGTGAACCGAACGGCAACGAGTGCGTTGAGGTGGCCTGGCGCAAGTCGTCGTTCAGTGAACCGAACGGCAACGAGTGCGTTGAGGTGGCCTGGCNTGGCAACGCGTGCGTCGAGATCGCGTTCGGCCAGGAGGTGGTGGGTCTTCGTGACAGCAAGGCGTCCGACGGCCCCATCCTGTCGTTCGAACGCGGCCGATGGTTGACCTTCCTCGGTCACGTGGCCGCTCGTCACCCGTAGTCAGGAAAGACCCACGAGTCGGTGCTCGAACTGACCCAGCGGCCCGGGGCGGGATCGATCCGTACAAACCCGTGCTCGAGGTGGTGGCCGGCGCCACCGGTCTGTTCCTCGACGACCCGGACAAGGTCGCGCTCTATAGGCTGACCTCGGAGAAGCTGACAGATCTCGCGCTGGACGAGGAGCGCTCGGTGCGCCTGCTGCGGACCATCGCGAGAGATCTGGACGGAGAGCGAGGCAACGCATGACCGAGACCGTGTTCGGCCCCTGGCGCAAGAGCAGTCGCAGCGGCAACGAAGGTGCCTGTGTCGAGTTGGCCTGGCGCAAGAGCAGCCGCAGCGCCAACGAGAGTGCCTGTGTCGAGTTGGCGCACACCGCCACGTCCGGTGCGATCCGGGACAGCAAGAACCCGGGCGGTGGCCGCCTCGACGTGCCACTGACCGACCTGATCGCCGCGGTCAAGACCTGGTGAACACCCAGCGGTTGGTCGGGCGACCCGCTCGGCCAACCGCTGGTGGCCATGCTTATCCCAACAGCGTGTGTCGGTGACGCCACGAGAGATGCAGGGCTGCCGCCGCGTCTGGGGACAACCGACGGGATTCCCGTAGCCAGCGGAGCGTGTTCTCCTCGAACGGGAGCGCTAACGCCGCGCGTCTGGTGTGGATCCACGACCGTGTTCGCGAGGGGGCACCTACCGATGGCCGACCGCCACCTGATCGACGTTCACCTGCTACTTGTGCGCGACGGTCAGGTCCTGCTCACCCGGCGACGCGACACCAACCCGGTCTTCGACCGACGCTGGCATCTGCCCTCGGGCAAACTCGATGCCGGCGAATCGGTCCTGGACGCCGTGGCCCGGGAAGCTGACGAAGAGGTCGGTGTCCTCGTCGCACAGGACGACCTGCGACATGTGCACACCCTGCACGTCAACGGCTCGGGCCCCGAACCCCGTCTCGGGTTGTTCTTCGAAACCCGGCGCTGGGTCGGCGAACCCACCAACCGCGAGCCCGACAAGTGCTCGGCCGTGTCCTGGTTCTCCCTGGACGCGCTACCTGAGGAAATCATCGACTACCCGGCCGTCGGCGTTCACAGCTACCGTACTGGCGTTCCGTTCAGCATTCGTGGCTGGACCGCCGGATCGAACAACGCCGTGGTCAGTCGCTGAGGGTCAGTGGTGTGTGGCCCAACCGGTCGGCGAGCAGGTCGTCGAGCAGGTCGGGCAGGGTGGCGGGCAGAAGCTTGTCCTGGCACTGCCGCAGTTCGTCGGCTGACCACCAGCGGCGTTCGATCAGGCCGGCTTTCTCGTTGTCGGTGGGCCTGGGTGCGATCTGGGGCGCGGTGGTCGTTGTACGGCCGAGGAACACGTGCTCGACGCGATGGTGATCGTGGCCCTTGTAGCGGAACCGGGATTCCCGCACCCACAGTTCGCGGCCCAGGGTGGCGAGCAAGATCCCGGTCTCCTCGGCGACCTCGCGGAGGGCCGCGGCGTGCAGGTCCTCGCCGTCGTCCAGGCCGCCGCCGGGGAGTTCCCACCAGTGGTGGCCGGGGTTGGTGGGGTCGAGTGCGTGGATGAGCAGCACCTGGTCGGCAGGGTCGAGCAGCAGAACGCGGGCGCCGATGCGAGGCGTGGCGTTACTGGCCGGGGTAGGCATGCTGCGACGGTCCCCTCGCGGTCAGCTGACGGTCCAGGTGGCCTGGCAGCCGGCGACGAGCGGCGGAGACCCGCGAGTTAGAGCAGCGGTGTGGTCGCGGTCAGCGCAAGGCGCACGGTAAGTCCTGAATGGTCGGTGAGTCGGTAGCCGTCTGGGCCGGCTTCCCTGGTTTCGTGGACGTATTCGCACCCGGTGAGCACCTCGGTCTGTTGTGGAATGCCTTCGCCGAAGCGAGCCCGGCCCGCCCGGTCCCGACAGTCCTGCCAGGCTGAGGCTGGAACTGGTCGCCGCCACACTCGGCTAGGAGATCGTCGGCGCTGCCGGCGGGGTCGGGTCGCCTGGTCGGGTCTGCGCGACGGCGTGGTGCAGCGCGCTGACGAAGGCCGTGGTCGCGGGTGGATCCGGCGGGTCGCCATAGCTGGCCAGATAGACATGCCGCCGGAAATCGCGCAGGACGCTGGCCTCGATGCCGGGTGCGCGGTGGGTGCGCAGTGCCAGTCCGGGCATCGTTGTCACGCCCATGCCCGCGGCGACCAGTGCCTGCTGGACGATGATGTCGTCGCTGGTGTACGCGATGGGCGGGACGAAGCCCGCCTTGCCGCAGGCGTCGAGGAACTCGCGGCGGCAGTTCTCGCACCCCGCGATCCAGGCGGCGTCGCGGTTGCCTGCCAGTGTCTGGTCGGGTT
This sequence comes from Actinophytocola sediminis, assembly GCF_054779715.1. Classification (NCBI taxonomy): domain Bacteria; kingdom Bacillati; phylum Actinomycetota; class Actinomycetes; order Pseudonocardiales; family Pseudonocardiaceae; genus Actinophytocola; species Actinophytocola sediminis. The sequence continues at coordinate 81,582 of NZ_BAAGXS010000001.1, forward strand.
CGAGGCTGAGCAGGTACATCGGGTCGTCGAACAGGTGCGTTGCGCGGATGTCGTCCGGGGCCGGGTCGTCGTAGCGGAAGACGACCGCGACGTCGACCTGCCCGGCCCGCAGCAGGTCGAGGGCCACGCGCGGGTGGGACTCGGTCAGGTGCAGTTCGACGCCGGGGTGCTCGCGGCGCAGGGTGCCCGCGGCGTGCGGCACCAGCGCGGCGAGCGCCGACTGGAAGCCGGCGACCCGGACCCGGCCGGTGCGCAGGCCCACCATCGCGGACAGTTCCGCGGCGGCGATGTCGACCCGGCCGACGATCTCGGTGGCGCGGCGGGCCAGGTGCTCGCCCTCCGGGGTGAGCCGGATGCCCCGGCCGACCCGCTGGACGAGCCGAGCGCCGGTCTCGGCCTCCAACCTGGCCAGATGACGACTGACGGCGGGCTGGGAGTAGTTCAGGTGCTTGGCGGCCTTGGTGACCGAGCCCTGCGCGGCGACCGCCGCGAGGACCCGTAACCGCAGGATATCCAGCATACATAAAGAGTACGCATGGGTTAGCCATCATATTGTCATTGGACGAATGAGTCGGTGCACGGGAGGCTGATCGCGGCGCGCCCGAAGATCCAACCCCGACAAGGAGATCATCATGATCAAGCGGATGGACAACATCGCCATCGTCGTCGACGACCTCGCGGCCGCCATGGCGTTCTTCGCCGCGCTCGGGCTGGAGCTGGAAGGCGAGGCGACGGTCGAGGGCAGCGAGGTGGATCGGCTCGTCGGGCTCGAGGGAGTCCGCTCGGACATCGCGATGATGCGCATGCCGGACGGCCACGGACGGCTCGAGCTGACCAAGTACCACTCGCCGGCGGTCCGGGACGCTGACCCGCGCGCTCCGGCGAACACGCTGGGCGCCCACCGCGTCATGTTCGCCGTCGAGGACATCGACGGCATCCTCGACCGGTTGCGGCCACACGGCGCCGAACTTCTCGGTGAGATTGTGCGGTACGAGAACAGCTACCGGCTCTGCTATCTCCGCGGCCCCGCGGGCATCCTCGTCGCGCTGGCCGAGCAGCTGCGCGACGCATAAGGTGAAGAACTGATGTCGACAGCGAAGCGCAGGCACGTCGGAACACCGGCTCCCCGGCGGGAGGACGCCCGGCTGATCACCGGCCGGGGGCGGTTCGTCGGCGGCGCCAGGCAGTCGGACTCGGCACACGCGGTGGTGGTGCGCAGCCAACTGCCCCACGGTCGCGTACGCGGCTGCGCCGCCGAACAGGCGCGGGCCGTGGCCGGCGTCCTGGACGTGCTCACGGTTGAGGACGCGCGTGGACTGGCACTGCCGTGCGCCGGCCTGGGGCCGGACCGGCCGACCCGGTACCCCGTGCTGGACGACATCGTGCGCTACGTCGGCCAGCCGGTCGCGGTGGTGATCGCCGAGACCGCGGCGGCCGCGCACGACGCCGCCGTCCTGGTCGACGTCGACATCGAGCCGTTGCCCGCGGTGGTGGGGCTGGAGCGGGCGCTGGAACCGGACTCCCCGCTGCTCTACCCCGAGTGGGGAACCAACCTGGGCATCGACTTCCCGCTGGGGGACGCGGAAGCGGCCACGGCGGTCGCCGAGCACGTCGTGGAGCTGACCTTCCGGCTCGCGCGGGTCGCGCCGCGGCCGATCGAGCCGCGTGGCGTGGTGGCCGACTACGACGGCGAGACGCTGACCGTGCGGACGGGAACCCAGGCCCCACACGTCATGCGCGACCAGGTGGCCGCCGCGTTGGGGCTCGCGGCCAACGCGGTGCGGGTCCTCGGGTGCGACGTCGGTGGCGGGTTCGGGGCCAAGGAACACGTTTACCCGGACGAGGCGCTGGTCTGCCTGGCCGCGCTCCGGCTGCGCAGGCCCGTCCGCTGGAGCGAGGCTCCCGGCGACCACCTGGCCGCCACCCTGCACGCCCGCGACGCGGCCCACCGCGGCCGGCTCGCACTCGACGCGGACGGCCGGTTCGTCGGGCTCTACTGCGACATCGTCGGTGATCTCGGCGCGCACGCGTCGAACGTCGGCCCCGGCCCGCTCGCGGTGTCCGCGATGATGTCCGCCGGCCCGTACCGGTTCGACACGGTGGGCGCGCGCGTGCGTGGCGTGGTCACCACCACCGCCCCGACCGGGTCGTACCGGGGTTACGGTCAGCCGGAGATCACCTGGACCAGGGAGCGGCTCATCGACGAGGCCGCCCGCAGGCTCGGGGTGGACCCGGTCGAGTTGCGGCTGCGCAACATGCTCGACGCACACGACCGTCCACAAAGGACGAGCATGGGCCAGGAGTATGACTCCGGTGACTATGCCGCCGTTCTGCGGACGCTGCGCGACCAGGTGCGCCACGAGCATGTCGAGGACGGGCGCCGGCGCGGCGTCGGCTTCTCCTGCCACGTCGAGATGACCGGCATGGGGCCGTCGATGACGATGAAGGCCGAAGGCCTGCAGGCGGGTGGCTTCGAGAACGCGGTCGTGCGCATGGAACCGGACACCTCCGTCATCGTCCACACCGGACTGGCCGGCATGGGGCAGGGCCTGGAGACCACGCTCGCGCAGGTGGCCGCCGACGAGTTGGGCGTCCCGCTGGAACGGGTGCGGGTCGTCATGGGCGACACCGCGGTGACCCCGTACTCGCCCATCGGCTCGATCGCCAGCCGATCACTCGCGGTCGGCGGCGGCGCGCTCGTGCACGCGGCGACCGCCTTGCGCGACAAGCTGTTCACGATCGCCGCGCACCGCCTCGAGGTCGCGACCGGCGACCTGGAGCTCGCGGACGACACGATCCGGGTCCAGGGCGTGCCGGGTGCGGAGGTCAGTCTCGCCGACCTCGCGACGTCCGCGTGGCGCGGCTGGGACCTGCCAGACGGGGTGTCGCCCGGCCTCGAGGAGCAGGCCACCTACGACCCGCCCGCCTACCTGTACGCCGCTGGCGCGCACGCCGTGGCCGTGGCGGTGGACCCGGGGACCGGTGCGGTGGAGATCGAGGGCTACTGGGTCGTCAACGACGCCGGCGTCCTGGTCAACCCGGCGATCGTCGACGGGCAGATCCGCGGGGGAGTGGTGCAGGGCATCGGCATGGCGCTCTACGAGAACGTCGGCTACTCACCGGACGGGCAACCCACCGCCACCTACGACCTGCCCACCGCCCTGGACGTGCCGAACATCGACATCGTCCACCGGCACACCCCGTCCCCGGTGACCCCGGGCGGGACGAAGGGCGTCGGCGAGTCCGGGACCATCAGCGCACCCGCCGCCGTTGGCAACGCGATCGCCGCCGCCCTGCCCGAGATCGCCGATCAGATCACCGCGGTACCCCTTACCCCCCAAGCCCTCCACCGGATGTTGGCGACGGGTTAGCTGCTGGTTCCCGGGTGGCGGCCCAGCTCGCGAGCAGGCTGAGGGCGTCGGCGGTGGGGGTGTTGGCGGCGGCGGTGTAGACGTTGAGGGTCAGTCCGGGTTCGGCGGGCAGTTCCATGGACTCGAAGTCCAACTCCAGCACGCCCGCGACCGGGTGGCGGAGCCGTTTGCGGCCGCTGCGGTGGAACTGCACGTCGTGGGAGGCCCAGTGGGTGCGGAAGACCTCGCTTTGCGTGGACAGCTCGCCGATGAGGGCGATCAGCGCCTGGTCGTGGGGATGGCGGCCCGCTTCCAGGCGCAGCATCGCGGCGGCGTCGGTGGCGATCCGGTCCCAGTCGACGAAGAAGTCGTGGGCGGCGGGGTCCAGGTAGATGAACCGGGTGGTGTTCGCTGGTCTGCGGGGGTCGGCGAGGACGGGGGCGTAGAGGGCGCGGCCGAGCGGGTTGAGGGCGAGGATGTCGTGCCGGGCGTTGCGCACCCACGCGGGTGCGTCGGTGATGGCGTCGAGGACCTGCCGCACTCCCGGCCGCACGCTGTTCGGCGGGGTGCGCCGGCGGCGCGGGCCGCCGACGGCCGTCCTGGCGAGGGCGAAGAGGTGATCCCGCTCGGCCTCGTCCAGTTGCAGCGCGCGGGCGAGCGCGTCCAGCACGCTCTCCGAGGCGCCGGCCAGGTTGCCCCGCTCCATGCGCACGTAGTAGTCGATCGACACCCCGGCCAGCATCGCGGCCTCCTCGCGGCGCAGGCCCGTCACCCTGCGGTTGCCGCCGTAGGCGGGTAGTCCCGCCTGCGCCGGGGTGATGCGGGCCCGCCGCGAGGTGAGGAACTCACGCACCTCCGCCCGGTGGTCACCGTGGTGGTCGTTCTGGCCCATGACTCGAGCGTAGGTGGTCTGGCGAAGGCCATGGAGGTAACGCCGGTACCCCGAACGCGGGGTCCTCCCTCGATCGCCCGGATGGTCGTTGACTTGGTGTTGTTACGCCTCGTTGACCTGCGGTAACGGCCCTCGACGGAGTTTCCTGGCGGCTGGCCGGGGTATGACAGCTCAAACCCGAAAGGACATCATGCGAGCGACATTCATGTACGGGCCCGGTGACGTGCGGGTGGAGCACGCCCCCGACCCGGTGCTGCGCGAGCCCACCGACGCGGTCGTGCGGATCGTGCGCTCCTGTGTGTGCGGCAGCGACCTGCACCCCTACCACTCGATGCCCGCCACCGAGCACGGCACGCCGATGGGCCACGAGTTCCTCGGGGTGGTGACCGACCTTGGCGCGGAGGTCTCCGGGCTCACGCGGGGTGACCTGGTGGTGGCGCCGTTCGCCTACGCGGACAACACCTGCGAGTTCTGCCGCGAGGGCCTGCACACCTCCTGCGTCAACGGCGGGTTCTTCGACGGCGCGCAGGCCGAGGCCATCCGCGTGCCGCAGGCACAGGGCACGCTGGTCGCGCTGCCCGGCGTCGAGGAGGACTCGGCGCTGCTGCCGTCGCTGCTGACCCTGGCCGACGTCTACGGCACCGGTTACCACGCCGCCAAGCAGGCCCGAGTGCGGCCCGGTACGACGGTGACGGTCATCGGCGACGGCGCGGTCGGCCTGCTCGCGGTGCTCTCGGCCAGGCAGTTGGGGGCCGAACGGATCATCCTGATGGGCCGGCACAAGGACCGCACCGACCTCGGCCGGGAGTTCGGGGCCACCGACGTGGTCGCCGCGCGCGGCGAGGAGGGCATCGCCGCGGTGCGCGAGCTGACCGGCGGGCACGGCACGCACGCGGTGCTGGAGGCGGTCGGGCACCTGTCCGCCTATGAGCAGGCCGTCGGCGTCGTCCGTCCCGGTGGCGTGCTCAGCCGGGTCGGCGTGCCGCAGTACGAGCAGGCGCCGATCGGGTTCGGCAGCCTGTTCGGCCCGAACGTCACCCTGACCGGCGGTCCCGCCCCCGCGCGCGCCTACCTCGAGGACCTGCTGCCCGGCGTGTTGGCCGGCACGGTCGAGCCGGGCAAGGTCTTCGACCTCACCGTCGACCTGGACCAGACACCAGACGGCTACCGCGCGATGGACCAGCGCGAGTCCCTCAAAACCCTCATCCGGCTCTGAGCACGCGAGGCACGATCGGACTCCGGTTTCTAGAGCCTCGGTAACGCCATCGATCCCGTGGCGATCGTCAACGACTACGGGACCGATGCCCTGCGTTGGTGGCTGGTACGTGACGTGCCGCGCGTCGGTGATGCCGACTACACCACGGATCGGCTTATCGCCCGCTACCACGAGGACTTGGCAAACGGGCTGGGTAACCTGGTCAACCGGACGGTGAGCATGATTCACAAGTACCGGAGCGGCACTGTTCCCGCGCTCCCCGAACCTCTCCCCGAGCTGCCGTTGACCAAGGTCATCGCCGCGGCTTCGGCCGCCGTGGACGCCGCGATGGAGCGTTTCGACTTCCGCCAGGCCACAGCGGCCGTCTGGAAGATCGTGGAAGAGGCCAACCGCTACGTCGTGGAGGTCGCGCCGTGGAATCTGGCGAAGGCGGAGAAGAACGGAGACGCCGGCGCGGGTGACCGGCTCAGCGACGCGCTTGCACTCCTGATCCACGCCGCACGGGTCGTCGCCGAGGAGTTGACGCCGTTCCTGCCCGAAGCCGCCAGCCGAGTGGCCGAGCAACTCGGCTCTGGTGGTAACCAACTCGACAGGCCCCGACCGCTGTTTCCGCGGATCGAGCTACCGGTCGAGACCGCGACCGGGTGAGCACCGAGGGTTACACGCACCTGTGTGGCCGGCCGAACACACCTGTGGATAACTGACTGTCCGGTACAGGAACGCTGTCGCTGAATGGCGGGAACAAGGGTTCACCTGCAGGTACATCCTGTTGTGCCTGCCCGCGTCAGCGAGGTATTGACTGACTGAACGGTACAACACATACTGGGGCGGTCGTGGACCTCGGTCCACATGACACACCCCGCACCGCCGAGGGGGTGGCTATTCGGTCCGGCAAGGGAGCTCGATGCGAACCGTACTGACGAGGTTGCTCACCGCGATCCCGCTGGTGTTCGTCGTCGTGAGCGCCACCTACTTCCTCTCCCTCGCGTCCGATGTGGATCCAGCGGAAATCATTCTCGGCGGAAACGCCACCCAGGAACAGATCGACGCGTTACGTGACCAACTTGGACTGAACCGGCCGGCGTTCGAGCAGTACTGGACCTGGTTGACCGGCCTGTTCCACAGCGACTTCGGCACCTCGCTCTACACCGGAGCGCCGGTGGGTGAGCTGTTCGCCGCCGCGCTGCCGGTGACGCTGTCGCTGGCGGTCGGCGGGCTGGTCATCGGGGTCGCCCTTGGCGTCGGCGCCGGGGTGCTCGCGTCGGTGGTCGCCGGCGGCAGGACCGACCGCGGGATCGTGGCGGTCTCCACCGTCGGGCAGGCCGCGCCGAGCTTCTTCGTCGGCATGCTGGTCATCTACGTCTTCGCGTTGGTGCTCGGCTGGTTCCCGGCCACCGGGTTCGTTCCGCTGACCGAGAGCTTCGGTGGGTGGTTGGGGTCGATCGCCCTGCCCTCGTTCGCGCTCGGGCTCGGGGTCGCCGCCGCGCTGGCGCGGCAGGCGCGGTCGAGCATGATCCGCGCGCTGCAACAGGACTACACCCGCACGGCGTTGAGCAAGGGGCTGTCCCGGCGTCGGGTCGTGCTCAAGCACGCCGCCCGCAACGCGGCCTCGCCGGTGGTGACGTCGGTGTCCTTTCAGGTCGCCCACCTGCTCGGGGGCGCGATCGTGATCGAGCGGCTGTTCGCGCTGCCCGGTCTCGGCTCGCTGACCATCGACGCGGTGTTGCGCTACGACCCGAACATCATCCAGGCGGTGGTGCTGTTCGCGGTGGTCGTGGTGGTACTGGTCAACCTCGTCGTCGACCTCTCCTATGTGTGGCTGAACCCCAAAGTGAGGGCGACATGAGCGAGCGCAGTCGTCTTGTGGCCCGCGTGCGCAAGCAGCGGGGCCTGCTGATCTGGGGTGTGCTCGTTCTGCTCATCGTGCTCGCCTCCGTGCTGGCGCCGGTGCTGGCGCCGGCGGACCCGAACACCGGCGTGCTCGCCAAGAGCCTGGCCCAGCCGTCGGCCGAGCACTGGTTGGGCACCGACCGCTTCGGCCGGGACGTGCTCACCCGGGTGCTGTTCGGTGGCCAGGTCGCGCTGCTCGCCGCGGTCGAGGCGGTGGGGATCGCCCTGCTGGTCGGTGTCCCGTGTGGACTCGTCGTCGGCTACGTCGGCGGCTGGCTGGAACGGATCGTCATGCGGGTCGTCGACGGCGTGATGTCCGTGCCGTTCCTGGTGCTCGCGATCGCGGTCATCGCGGCGGTGGGTCCCGGCCTGGGCAAGGCGATGGCCGTGGTCGGGATCGTGTACGCCATGTCGGTGCTGCGCCTGGTGCGCGGCGAGGTGTTGTCGGAGAAGGAAGAGCTCTACGTCGACGGGCTCCGGGTCTCGGGCGTGGGGGCCGGGCGCATCCTCTTCCGGCACATCCTGCGCAACATCGCGCCGCCGATCATCGTGCAGGCGACGCTGATGTTCGCCACCGCGATCATCGCCGAGGCGACCCTGTCCTACCTCGGGCTCGGCGTGTCGCAGCCGACCGCGAGCTGGGGCTCGATGCTCGCCGACGCCCAGACGACGATCCGGCAGAACTTCTTCCTCGCGGTGCCGCCGGGCGTGGCGATCCTGGTGACCGTACTGGGAATCAACCAGATCGGTGACGGCCTGCGCGACCTGTTCAGCCGGGAGATCACCACCGGCCGCTTCGGACTCAACGTGGTCCGCCGGACGCCGCGCGTGCGGGACGAGGTGACCGTCGAGCCGGTGGCGCCCGAGCGTCCGGTGGCGTTGGCGGTGTCGAACCTGAGTGTGTCCTTCCCGCACCACGGCGACGGCCAGGTGGCGGTCGTGCGCGACGTCAGTTTCCAGCTGCGCCGCGGCGAGTTGCTCTGCCTGGTCGGGGAGTCGGGCAGTGGCAAGAGCGTGACCGCGATGTCCACGCTCGGACTGGTGCCCTATCCGGGAGTCGTGACGGCGTCGGGCATCCGCCTCGGCGACGACGACATCGACGGCCTCGACTTCGCCGGGATGCGTGCCATCCGCGGAAACCGGGTCGGGGTGGTGTTCCAGGACCCGCTCGGCGCGCTCAACCCGACCTTCACCGTGGGCAACCAGCTGCGCGAGGCGATCATGGCCCACCGCAGGGTGTCGCGGGCCGAGGCCGACCGGATCACCGTCGAACTCTTCGAGCGGGTCGGGATTCCGCGCGCGGCCGAACGGTTGGCCGACTATCCCTTCCAGTTCTCCGGTGGGATGGCCCAGCGGGTGATGATCGCGATGGCGCTGTGCTGCGACCCCGAGGTGCTGGTCGCCGACGAGCCGACCACCGCGCTCGATGTGACCGTGCAGAAGCAGGTCCTGGACCTGCTCGTGGACCTGCGTGACGAACGCGGCCTGGCCATCCTGCTGATCACCCACGACCTCGGCGTGGTCGCCGAGGTCGCCGACTCGGTGGCCGTCATGTACGCGGGCGAGTTGGTCGAGTACGGGCCGGTCGCGGCCGTGTTCTCCCGGCCGGAACACCCCTACACCCAAGGACTTCTCGACTCGGTGCCGCGCAACGAGCCGTCGGCGGGGCCGCTGCGGTCCATCCGCGGCGTCGTGCCCCAACCCGCCGACTGGCCGGTCGGCTGCCACTTCGCCGACCGCTGCGACTTCGCCGTGGACGCCTGTCGCGGCGAACCGGTGCCGCTCACCGTGGCCGCGGACCGGACCCGGAGTGTCCGATGTGTACGGTCCAGTGAGCTGCGGCTCACGGGCATCCACCGCGACCACGTGGAGGTGGGCACGGCATGACGAACGCGCAGCCGCGCACCACCGGCACCGAGCAGGCCGAGGACACCGTGCTCGACATCGACGGCCTGTCGGTCCAGTTCCGGGGCGGGCGCAGGCGTCCGTGGGCGGCCCGGTCGGTCGTGCCCGCGGTCACCGACGTGCGCCTGCGGGTGCCCCGGGGGCGCACGGTCGGCCTGGTCGGCGAGTCGGGTTCGGGCAAGACCACGATCGGCCGGGCGATCCTGCGCCTGGTGGAGCCGAGCCGTGGGACCATCACGGCGGCCGGGTTCCGGGTCGACCAGTTCCGGGGGAACCCGCCCTCGGCGTACCGCAGGGCCGTGCAGGCCGTCTTCCAGGACCCGCTGGGGTCGCTCGACCCGCTGCTGGACGTGCGGCGGATCCTCGCCGAACCACTGAAAGTCCACTTCGGACTCGCCGCGCCGGCGCGGGACACCCGGGTGCGCGGGCTGCTCGACATGGTGGGGCTGAGCGCCGCGCACCTGAGCCGGTATCCCCACGAGCTGTCCGGCGGGCAGCGGCAGCGGGTCGCGATCGCCAAGGCGCTCGCCGTCGATCCCGAGCTGATCATCCTCGACGAACCGGTCAGCGCCCTCGATGTCTCGGTACAGGGCCAGATCGTCAACCTGCTCGCCGACATCCAGCGCGACCGCGGCATCTCCTACCTGTTCATCGCCCACGACCTCGCCGTCGTGCGGCACGCCAGTCACGAGGTCGCGGTGATGTACCGCGGCCGGATCATGGAGGTCGGCCCCGCCGACCGCGTGTGCGGCGCCCCCGAGCATCCCTACACCCGGCTGCTGTTCGACGCCGTGCCCGACCCCACCCCCCGAGCCCTGCGTACCACGGTTGCCGCCCAACGGTTCCAGCGAACACCGGAGCCAGGTGGCGCGGTGATCACCGAGGGATGTCCGTTCGTCGCGCGGTGTGCCTTCTCCAGAGTCGAGTGCACCGAGTCCTTTCCCGAGCCGACGCCGGTGCGCGGCGGGGGAGCGGTCGCCTGTCACGCGGCCGGTGAACTCCCGCCGGCAGGCCCCGGACAGCCCAACTGACCAGACATCGTCGTCCCCAGTATGAGAGGCCCCATCATGCACTCACGGGTCACCCGGCGCGCCACCGTCGGCGCATTGGTCACCGCCATGGCCATGGCGGCCAGCGCCTGCGGCGGCGGCGCCACGCCGGCCGGCGGCGGCAACCCGCTGGAGGACACGAGCGCCGAGCCGCTCCAGGCCATGGTGAAGGCCGACGGCGCGCCGGCCACGCCGACCGGGACGCTACGGGTCGGCTCGTGGATCTCCAACGCCTCCTTCGATCCCGTGGCGGACACGCTCATCCAGGGGCAGAACCACCAGCCCGCCTACGACACGCTGTTCCAGATCGACCAGGAACACCAGCCGGTGCCGTGGCTGGTGACCGAGTGGGACGCGCCGAGCGACACCAGCGCCCGCCTCACCCTCCGCGAGGACGTGGTGTTCCACGACGGCACGCCGTTCAACGCCCAGGCGGTCAAGGTCAACCTCGAGCGGGCGGCCAAGGCGCTCACGAGCCCGAACGCCAACATGTACGCGCTGATCGAGTCGGTGACGGTGGAGAGCGAGTTCGTCGCCGTCGTGAACTTCACCCGGCCCTACCCCAACTTCTACTACAACATGGCCACACCGGCGGGAATGATGGTCAGTCCCACGGCGATCCAGGAGGGCCGGGACCTCTCGCGTGAGCCGGCCGGATCGGGCGGGTGGCGCTTCGACGCCAGCAAGTTCGTCGATGGCAGCAAACAGGTCTACACGGCCAATCCGGACTACTGGAACAAGGACGCGGTCAAGGTCCAGACCGTCGAGGTCACCATCTACACCGACCCCGCCGCACGGCTCAACGCCTTCACCAGCGGGCAGATCGACATCATGACCTACGTGCCCGACGCCAACAAGGCCTCCGTCGAGACGGGCGTCAACCGGGTGTTCTCCGACCTCACCATCTCGACCACGCTGGTCATCCTGGACCGTGCGGGCAAGATCGTGCCCGCGCTCGGGGACGAGCGGGTACGCACGGCGATGGGGCTGCTGCTCGACCGCGACGGCTTCAACACGTCGGTCCTCGGCGGCAGCGGGCTGCCCGCGGGCGGGTTCTCGTCACCGACAACGCCCTGGCACGACGAGTCGCTCGACAGCCGCAAGCCGGACATCGACCAGGCCAAGAAGCTGCTCACCGAGGCGGGCTATCCCGACGGGTTCTCCTTCGACATGCCGAGCACGACCTCCATCGCCTCGGCCGTCGTGGCGATCCAGCAGATGCTGGCCGCCGGCGGCATCACCGCGAACATCAAGGACCTGCCGCCATCGGAGTTCACCGCCGCCCAGCGGGGCGGGGAGACTCCGGTGACCTACCTCATTCCCACGGCGGTGGACATCGACCAGTGGTGGACCAGGACGGTGTCGAACAACGGCCCGTACAACCCGTTCAAGCTGACCGACCTGGCCGACCTGGAGCAGAAGTACCTGGACTCGTTGACGTTGCCGGAAAAGGAGCGGGCGCCGGTGGTCAGGGAGTTGCAGGCCGAGGTGATCGACCGGGGCGCGATCTTCCCGCTGAGCCTGCGTTCGCGGATCGCGGCGGCCTCGGACAAGGTCGTGGCGACCCAGGAGCCGTTCTTCGCCCCGGAGGACTGGAGCCCCCGGCCCTACTACCTGTGGCTGGACCAGTAGGACCACCGGACACCAGAGAAAGAGCGGACTTCGCACGTGACACTGGCAGCGTTCCTGAACCCCAGGTCGGTAGCGGTCATCGGCGCCTCGCGGAAGGAGGACTCGGTTGGCGGCCGGCTCATCGGACAGCTCGTGGCGAGCTTCGACGGGGACATCTACCCGATCAACCCCAAGTACGACAGTGTCCTTGGCCTGCCTGCCTTTTCGACGGTCTCGGCGGTGGGCAAGCAGGTCGACCTCGTGCTCGCGGCCGCCGGGAGCGCGCTGATCCCGGCCGCGCTGCGCGAGGCCGCCGGGGCGGGCGTGCGGGGCGCGGTGGTGTACTCGTCTGGCTTCGCCGAGGTGGGCGGCGACGGCCACGCGCTCCAACAGGAACTGTCCACAGTGGTCGCGGAGACCGGGATCCGGCTGCTCGGTCCCAACTGCCTGGGATTCGCCAACTTCCGCCGCGGGCTGAAGGCGACGTTCACCCGCATCCCGTTCGAGATGGCGCCTGGGGGCAACATCGCCCTGCTCGGGCAGAGCGGCTCGGTGGGCATCGGCGCGGTGAGCCTGCTGCGCGACGACGGGGCCAACGTCGGGTTCTGGGCGGCGACGGGCAACGAGCTGGACGTCACCACCGGTGAGTTCGCCCAGGAGTTGTTGCGCAGTCCCGAGGACTCCCCGGCGGTCATCGCGCTGGTGGTGGAGGGCGTTCGCAAGTCCGAGGAGATCATGCGGGCCGGGCGGATGGCGGCCGAGGCCGGCAAACAGGTCGTGCTGCTGAAGGTCGGCCGGACCGAGCGCGGCCGCACGGCCGCGGTGAGCCACACCGCGGCGCTGGCCGGCTCCTACGCCACGTTCCGGGCCGGGTGCGCGCAGAACGGGATCGTCATGGTCGAGACGATCCGCGAACTCGTCGACGTGACCAGAGGGTTCGCCGCCGGCAGGCGGGCGCGGGGCAACCGCGTGGTGCTCGTCAGCAGCAGCGGCGGCGCCGGCGCGCTCATGGCCGACGTCACCGAGGACGCGGCACTGGCGCTGCCCGCGCCAAGCGACGGGTTGCGGGCCCGGCTCGCCGCGCACCTGCCATCGTTCGGCTCGGCGGCCAATCCCGTTGACATCACCGGAAACCTGGTCAACGACCTGCGGCCGACCGCCGCCGTGCTCGACGAGATCGCCGGGTCCGACGAGTTCGACCTCATCGCCTACAGCACGGTGGCCAGGACGCTGCCCGAGGCGCACCGGGAGATGTTGCTGCACACCAAGGACGCCACCGACAAACCGTTCTTCGCGCTGGCACACCAGCCCGACGTACTGGCGAGGATGGCGGCCCGCGGGCTCACCTGTTTCGCCGACGCCGCGGCGATGGTCCGGGTCCTCGGCAAGCTCGTCGAGGCCGAGGACCTCACCCGCTTCCTGGACCTGTCCGACGTCGCGGCCGCCGGCACGCCCTCCGTGCGCGCCGCCGCCGGTGCGCTGCCGGAGTTCGACGCCAAGCGACTGCTCGCCCGCTACGACATCGCCGTGCCCACCGAGGACCTCGTCGTCGACGAGGCCGCCGCGGTGGCCGCGGTGGGCCGCCTGGCCGGGCCGGCGGTGCTGAAGATCGACGCCGAGTGGTTGCCACACAAGTCCGACGTCGGCGGTGTCGTGCTCGGGGTGCGCGGTGACGCCGCCGCGGCCGCCTTCCAGCGGCTGGTGACGATCGCCGAGGCGCACCGCCCCGCGCCGGACGCGGCGTACCGGATCCTGGTCGCCGAACAGGTCCCGGCCGGGATCGAGCTGATGCTCGGGCTGGTGCGCGATCCGGTGCACGGACCGGTCGTCACGCTGGCGGCGGGCGGGGTGACGACCGAGATCATGGCCGAGGCGCACCTGTCGGTCGTGCCGTTCAACCGCGCCCGTGCCGACGCGATGGTCGCCCGGTTGTGGGGCGGTCGCCTCGTGACCCACCCTCGTGGCCTCACCGCCGCCGCGCGCACCGGTCTCGTCGACGCCGTGCTGGCGGTCCAACGGCTCGCGCTGAGCGAACCCGCGGTGTCCGAAGTGGACGTCAACCCGCTGATCGCGACCGAGGACCGGGTGATCGCGGTCGACGCGCTCGTGGTCCTGAGTGGAGCTGAGGCAACATGACCGCGCGGACCGGCTTCTCGGTGTCCGGGCGGGTCACCGACATCATGCGCATCGACCCGGCCGCCGACGCGCTCCAGTTCCGGACCCGGTGGTACAGCTGGGGTTGGCTGCACGACCGAGGCGACGCGGTCCAGGAGATCCTGACCGCGCACGGCGTGACCGGCCGCGCGCCGGTCGCCATGGTCATGCGCAACCGCCCGGCCACCGTCGCGGTCGTCCTCTCGCTGCTCACCCACGGCCAGACGCTCGTCACCGTCTCGGGCATGCAACCCGACGACCAGCTCGCCGCCGAGCTCGGCCGGCTGCCCGCCGCGATCGTGCTCGCCGACCGCGAGGACTGGGCCCGGCCGGGAGTCCTGGCCGCCGCGGCCGCCGCCGGCACGCTCGCGATCGCGGTCGACGAGCAGGGCGTCGAGGTGCTCGAACCGCTGCGCCGCGACGACGCCGAGGACTTCGCCTCGCCGGGCACCGCGATCCTCATGCTCACCAGCGGCACGACCGGGCCGCCGAAGCGGGTTCCGTTGTCCTACGCGGGTTTCGACGCCGGCTACGCGGGCACCGCGCACTACGAGAAGGGCTCGACCGAGCCGAGGCTGCGCACCAGCGTCGCCATCGTGATGGCGCCGCTGCTGCACGTGAGCGGCATCTTCACCCTGCTGCTCAATGTCCAGGCAGGACGCAGAATCGCGTTGCTGGAACGGTTCGCGGTGGACGACTGGCTCGCGCTGGTGACCGAGCACCGGCCGCGCGCGATCACCCTGCCGCCCGCGGCGCTGCGCATGGTGATGGCCGCGGGCGTGGCGCCGGAGCGGCTGTCGTTCGCGCGCAGCGTGCTGGTCGGCACCGCGCCCATCACCGTCGAGGAACAGCTCGCGTGGGAGGACCGGTACGGCATCCCCATCCTCGTGGTCTACGGCGCGACCGAGTTCGCCGGCGGCATCACCGGGTGGACGCTGGCCGACCACCACGACTTCGCCGGCACGAAACGAGGTTCGGTCGGCCGCGCGCATCCTGGCGTGGCGCTGCGGATCGTGGACGAGGAGACCGGCGAGCCGCGCGAGGCGGACGAGCTCGGCCTGCTCGAGGTCAGGGCACCCCAGCTGGGGCACGCGGACTGGGTGCGCACGGCCGACCGCGCCCGGCTGGACGCCGACGGGTTCCTGTGGATCGTCGGCCGGGCCGACGACGTGATCATCCGCGGCGGGTTCAAGGTGTCGACCGGGACGGTGGCCGAGGCACTGCGCCAGCACCCCGCGGTGCGCGACGCCGGCGTCATCGGCGTCGAGGACGCCCGGCTCGGCCAGGTGCCGGTCGCGGCCGTGGAACTCCACGCCCGCGCCGAGGCCGACGAGCAGACCCTCACGGCCTTCGCCAGGGAGCGGCTGGCGCCCTACCAGGTCCCGGTGCGCGTCCACGTCGTCGCCGAACTGCCCCGCACGCCCTCGCTCAAGGTCAGCGCGCCGCTGCTGCGGCGGCTGCTCGACCGGGAGGCGTGAGCCATGCGGTTGCGGCGCACGCCGGCGGAGGACCGGTTCGCCGAACGCGCGGCCGACTGGCTCACCGACAACCTGCCGGCGCAGGCCCGGCCGCCGGCGGGCCAGGCCATGGCCGAGTTCGACCGGGCGTGGCAACGACGCCAGTACGACGGCGGGTGGGCCGGGGTCACCTGGCCCAAGGACCTCGGCGGCGCCGGGCTCAGCCTCGTCGAGCAGATCCTGTGGTTCGAGCAGTGCGCGCGGTTCGACGCCCCGGATGCGGGTGTGTTCTCCATCGCGCTCGGCCACGCCGGCCCGGTGCTGATCGTCGAGGGCACCGACGAGCAGCGCCGCGCGCACCTCGACCCGATCCTGCGTGGCGACGAGGTCTGGGCGCAGGGGTTCTCCGAGCCGGAGGCGGGTTCGGACCTGGCCGCGCTGCGCACCAGGGCGGTGGTCGACGGCGACGAACTGGTCGTGGACGGCACGAAGATCTGGACGACCCACGCGGCGCACAGCGACTGGCAGGAACTGTTGGTGCGCACCGACTTCGACGCGCCAAGGCACCGGGGACTCTCGTTCGCGATCGTCGACCTCCGGTCCCCGGGCATCGAGATCCGGCCGATCCGGGCCATGGACGGCGGCACCCATTTCGCGCAGGTCTTCTACGACAACGTGCGGCTACCGCTGCGCGATGTGGTCGGCGGGCTCGGGGACGGCTGGCGGGTGGCGATGACCACCCTCGGGTTCGAGCGCGGCACGATGACCCTGGGCATGGTGATCCGCCTGCGCACGCTGGTCGACCGGGTGACGGACCTGGCCAGGACGCGGGTCGACGGGCGCGGGCGCCCCCTGCTGGCCGGCGACGAGGTCGCCGCGCGGATCGCCGACCTCGAGTCCGAGTCGGTCGCGCTGCACGCGCTGGCCATCGCGTTCGTCTCGGAGATCAGGCGCACCGGCACGGCGGGCGGGGCCGGCTCGATGATCCGCCCGTTCTACGCGGAGCTGTCCCAGCGGGTCAAGGAGACCGCCGCCGACCTGCTCGGCCGCGACGGCCTGACGCTGGACGGGACGGCGGCCGCCGAGCAGTTCGTGGCGCCCTACCTGTACTCGTTCGCCCACACGATCGGCACCGGCACCGCGGAGGTGCAGCGCAACGTGATCGCCCAGCGCGTGCTCGGCCTCCCCAAGGGCTAAGGAGACAGCCAATGGACCTGTTCCCCTCCGACGAGCAGCGGGAACTCGCCGAGGCGGCCCGCGCGGTGCTCGGCTCGGTGCACGTGTGGCGCGACGGCGTGGCCCAGGGTTGGCTGACGCTGGGACTGGCCGAGTCCGCCGGCGGGCTCGGTGGCTGCCTGGCCGACGAAACTCAGTTGTATGCCGAGATCGGCACCGCCACCGGACCGTTCCTGGCCACCAGCATCGGCATCCGGGTGGCGGCGGCCGCAGGCCGGACCGAGCTGGCCGCCGCGCTCGCCGGGGGCGACGCGTGGGCGGGCATCGGGTTCGTCCGCGACGGCGACACCGATCCGATCGTCGCGTTCGACGTCCAGGGCGCTGCGGTCCTGCTGCTCGTGGACGAACACGCCGGCGTACTGCGGCTGGTGGACAACGCCGCGACGGCCGAGGCCGTGACGCCCCTCGACCCGGCCGTCACGGCCGCGCGGGTACGGGTGGCCGACCTCCCCGTCCTCGCCGAGACCGGCGGCGAGCACGCCGGCCGCGAGCTGTCCCGCGCGGCGGTGCTGGTCGCCGCCATGCTCGCCGGGATCGCCACCGCCGCGACGGACAGGTCGGTGGCCTACGCGCGTATCCGAGAGCAGTTCGGCAAACCCATCGGCGCGTTCCAGGGGATCTCCCACCGCTGCGCCGAGATGGCCATCCGGTCCCACGCCGCGACGGCGGTGACCAACCTCGCCGCGGTCAGCGTCGACGAGGACACCCTTGATGCCGGGCACCGGGTCGCCGCCGCCCGCCGCTACACCGAGTCGGCCGCGCTGGCCAACGCCAGGGCGAACATCCAGAACCACGGCGCCATCGGGTTCACCTGGGAACACGACGCGCACCGCCTGCTCAAACGCGCCCGGTTCCTCAGCTGGAGCTTCCTGCCCCGCCCCGACCAGGCCGCGCTCCTTGCCAGGTAGGGGCGGGGCAGGTCAGCGGCCCTGCCAGCGGGGCGGACGTTTCTCCGCGAAGGCGCGGGCGCCCTCCTTCGCGTCCGCCGACCCGAACACCGGGTCCGCGTACGTCCGCTGCCGCTCGAACGACTCGGCGGCGGGCCAGTCGGCCGACGCGAGCGCGATCGCCTTGGACGCCTCCACCGACAGGGGAGCGTTGCCCACGATCCGGCGCGCGAGCCCGAACGCGGCCTCGACGGCCTGCCCGTCGGGCACGACCGCGTTGAGCAGGCCGAGCGCGTCGGCCCGTGCGGCGTCGATCGGGTCGCCGGTCAGCAGGATCTCCAGCGCGATCGCCCGCGGGACCCGGCGGGGCAGCCGGAACATGCCGCCGCCCCTGGCCAGCAGGCCGCGCTTGACCTCCGGCAGGCCGAACCGGGCACCGGCGCCGGCCACGACCAGGTCGCACGCGAGCACGATCTCGAACCCACCGCCAAGCGCCCAGCCCTCCACCGCCGCGATGACCGGTTTCCTCGGCGGCACCTCGACGATGCCGCCGAACCCGCGCGCGGCGGTGCCCGCGCGTTCGCCGGCCGCGTGGCGCTTGAGGTCCATGCCGGCGCAGAACGCGCCGCCGCGGCCGGCGAGCACGGCGACCCGCAACTCCGGGTCGCCGTCCAGTCGGGTGAACGCGTCGTCGATCGCCTCGGCCACGTCGCGGGTCATGGCGTTGCGCTGGGCCGGGCGGTTGATCTCCAGCAGCAGGATCTCGTCGTGCCGGCTGACGATCAGCTCGGCCTCCCCGGTGGCGGTCATCGCGGGGCCATCCGGATCGCGCCGTCCAGCCGGACGGTCTCGCCGTTCAGATAACCGTTGCGCAGCAACGCGATCGCCAGCTCCGCGTAGTCCTCCGGCGCGCCGAGCCGCTTCGGGTGCGGCACGGTGGCCGCGAGGCCATCGCGGATGTCCGCGCGCAGCCGGGCCAGCATCGGGGTGTCGAACACCCCGGGGGCGATCGTGTTGACCCGGATCGCCCAGCTGGCCAGGTCCCGCGCCGCGACGATGGTCAGCGCGTGAACCGCGCCCTTCGACGCGGCGTAGGAGGTCTGGCCGATCTGGCCCTCGAAGGCCGCGGCCGACGCAGTCAGCACGATCGCGCCGCGGTCGCCGTGCTCGACCTCGTTGCCGCTCATCCGCGCGGCGGCCAGGCGCAGCACGTTGTAGGTGCCGATCAGGTTCACCCCCAGCACGTCGGTGAAGCTCTGCAGCGGTGCCGGCCGGCGCTCCTTGTCGATGATGCGCAGCCGGTCCCCGCCGCGGCCTGCGCAGTGCACGACCGCGCGCAGCACCCCGAACTCCTCGGCCGCGTCCAACGGCGCGGCCAGGCTGTCCTCGTCGGTGATGTCGGCGGGCACGAACCGCGCGTTCGAGCCGAGCCGCTCCGCGGTGGCGATGCCGTCGGAGGTCGGCAGGTCGGTGATGACCACCCGGGCGCCCTGGCGCACCATGGCGGCCGCGGTGGCCGCGCCAAGACCGGACGCGCCGCCGGTGACCAGCGCGGCCGCGTGCTGAAGTTCCATGAGATCGTCCTTGTTCTCGTAGGTGACTGGCTACCGCGAGCGGTCCGTCGCGAGGTCGCGGCCGATGATCTCCTTCATGATCTCCGTGGTGCCGCCGACGATGGTCTGCACCCGGGCGTCGGCGAAGGCGCGGGAGATCGGGTACTCGTCCATGTACCCGTATCCGCCGTGCAGTTGCAGGCACGCGGTCACGACCCGTTGCTGCAGCTCGGTGGCCCACCACTTCGCCTTCGCCGCCGTGGTCGCGTCGAGGTGTCCCTCGTTGAGCGCCAGGACCTGCTTCTCGAGGTAGGCGCGGGTCACGTCCACCTCGGTGACCAGCTCGGCGAGCCGGAACCTGGTGTGCTGGAAGTCGATGATCCGCTGGCCGAACGCGGTGCGGGCGCGCACGTGGGCCAGCGTCCAGGACAACGCCGCCTCCGCCCCGGCCAGCCCACGCCAGGCGATCGACAGCCGTTCCAGCGGGAGTTGATGGGTGAGGTGGTGGAACCCGCGGCCCTCCTCGCCGACGAGGCTGTCGAGGGGCACGACCACGTCGTCGAAGAACAACTCGGCGGTGTCCTGGGCGTGCAGCCCGAGCTTGCGCAGTTTGGGGCCGCGCGAGAAGCCAGGGGTCGTGGTGGGCACGAGCAGCAGGGAGAACCGGGGACGGCCCTCGCGTTCTCCCGTCCGCGCCGCGACCAGCACGACGTCGGAGCTGCCGCCGTTGGTGATGAACGTCTTCGTGCCGTTGAGCACCCAGCCCGCCGCCGTCCTGGTCGCGGTGGTGGTCATGCCGCGCAGGTCGCTGCCCGCTCCGGGCTCCGACATCGCGATGGACGTGACGATCTCACCCGTGGCCATCCCGGGCAACCACCGGCGCCGCTGGTCGGCCGAGCCGAGGTTGATCAGGTAGCCGGCCACGATGTCCTCGTTGATGGCCAGGCCAGAGGCGAAGGCCGCCGCGCCGACGCGGGACAGCTCCTCGGTGAGCACACAGCGGTACCGGTAGTCCAGCACGCCCGCGCCGCCGTACTCCTCGGGCGTGCGCAGGCCGAGCAGCCCGCGCGCCGCCGCCGCGTGCCACCCGTCCCGACCGATCAGTCGGTCGCTCTCCCATTTTTCGATGTTCGGCTCGACCTCGCGGACGACGAAGGCGCGGGCCAGCTCCCGGAAGTCTTCATGGCTGACGTCATAAAAACTCTCGCTCACGTGCGGTCCCCTCGAATCGGTCGTGCCGGTAACTGGAGATTACGCGTTCGCGCACATTTGTTGTACCGTTCTGTCGGTACAACCACAGTTGGTCTGATGGATGCGGGGTGGGCATGACGGGACCGCTCGCTGGAGTCCGGGTCGTCGAGTTCCTGGGGTTGGGGCCGGCGCCCTTCGGCTGCCTGCTGCTGGCCGACCTCGGCGCCGAGGTGCTGACGGTGACCAGGCCGGGGCAGTCCACCGCCGCCATGGTGCGCAACCGCTCGCTGCTGGAGTTGGACCTCAAGGACCCCGATGGCGTCGAACTGGCGCTGGCGGCGATCGAGAAGGCGGACGTGGTCGTGGAGAGCTTCCGGCCCGGCGTGCTCGAACGCCTGGGGCTCGCGCCGGCACGGCTGCGGGAGCGCAACCCGGGCCTCATCGTCGCCAGGATGACCGGCTGGGGGCAGACCGGGCCGCTCGCGCCGCGCGCCGGACACGACATCAACTACATCGCGATCACCGGCGCGCTCCACCTGGCGCGCCGGGCGGGGGACAAGCCGATGCCGCCGGCCAACCTGCTCGGCGACTTCGCCGGGGGCGGGATGTACCTGGTGGTCTCCGTGCTGGCCGCGCTCGTCGAGCGGGCGCGCACGGGGGTGGGCGCGCTGGCCGACGTGGCCATCGTGGACGGCACCACCTACCTGACGACCATGCTGCAGGAGTACCGCAACCTCGGGATGTGGTCGGACGAACCGGGCACCAACCGGCTGGACACGGGCGCGCCCTACTACGACACCTACGAGACCGCGGACGGCGAGTACGTCGCGGTCGGCGCGCTCGAGGACAAGTTCTTCGCCGAGTTCGCCGACCTGGTCGGACTGTCCGAACAGGACCGGGTCGGCCGCGAGGAGCCGGCCAACTGGCCCCGGCTGCGCGCCCGGATCGCCGCGGCGATCCGCTTACGCAGCCGCGCGGACTGGGCCGAGGCGGCGCTGGCGGTCGACGCGTGCCTCGCCCCCGTGCTCACCCTGGCCGAGGCAGGCCACGACCCCCAACTGGCCGCCCGCGGCGTCCTCGCCCCGACCCCCGACGGTCGGGGCTGGACCGCCAAACTCCCCCTCGGCTTCACCGACAGCGCACCCGAACCGGCCGACCTCCTGACACGCTGGGGCATCGGCGCGCCCGCCACCGACACGCGCGAGGCGAGTTAGGCCAAATGCCCTGAATGCCTCATTCGGGACGCTCAATGCCCTGAATGAGGCATTCAGGGCACTAGGCGCGGAGGCCGTCGAGGAACAGGGAGACGTACAGGTCGGCGATCTCGGCGGGCTTGAGGGAGCCGGTCGGTTCGATCCACCGGTAGCTGCTGGTGAACATCGCGACGATCGCCCGGCGCTGCATTGGATGGACCGGTCGGAACACTCCGGCCTCGGTGCCCTCGTCGAACAGGGTCTGCCAGTACAGCTCGTACTCGTCGCGCAGGTGGCCGACCCGGGTGCGGTGCGGCTCGTCGAGCGCCTTCCAGTCCCGCATCGAGGTGATCCACGCGTTGCGGTTGGTGGACAGGTCGGTCAGCAGATGGGTGGCCATCCGGCGCAGCCGGTCCTCGGCCGAGCCGCCGCCGGCCAGGATGCGGCGCGCCTCGCGGTTGGCGTCCTCCAGCAGGCGCAACGCGATCTTCAGCAACAGCGCCTGCTTGTTCTTGATGTGGTAATACAAGGCCCCGCGGCCCAGTCCGGTCGACTCGGACAGTTCCTGCACACCGGTCGCGTCGTAGCCGTTCTCGGCGAAGAGCTGGGCGGCGATGCGCACGACGCGTTCGCCGGTGGTTTCCTTGGTCGGATTCGTGGCCATGGCCTGATTATCGCCAGCGTCGGGGCTGCTCATGAGACCAGCTCGAAGACGGTGGCGTTGGCGGTGCCGCCGCCCTCGCACATCGACTGGAGCCCGTAGCGGATGTCGTTGGCCCGCATGTGGTGGACCAGGCGCGTGGCGAGGATCGCGCCGGAGGCGCCAAGCGGATGCCCGACCGCGATCGCGCCGCCGACCGGGTTGACCCGCGCGGGGTCCGCGCCGGTCTCGGCCAGCCAGGCGAGCGGAACCGGCGCGAAGGCCTCGTTGATCTCGAACGCGCCGATGTCCTCGATCGTCAGTCCCGCCGAGCGCAGAACCCGTGCGGTGGCGGGGATCGGGGCGGTCAGCATCTTCACCGGGTCGTCACCGACCACCGCGCCGGCGTGGAAGCGGGCCAGCGGGGTGCGGCCGAGCTTGGCCGCGCGTTCCGGGGTCGTCACCAGCAGCGCGGCCGCGCCGTCGGCGATCTGCGACGAGTTGCCGGCGTGGATCCTGCCGCCCTCCTGGAACGAGGGCCGGAGGCCGGCCAGGGTCGCCACCGACGTGCCGCGCCGGAGTCCCTCGTCGGCCTCGAGCTTCGCGTCGGCCAGCGCGACCGGCACGAGCTGGGTGGCGAACGCGCCGGTGTCGATCGCGGCGGCCGCGCGCTCGTGGGACACCGACGCGAACTCGTCGAGCTGTTCGCGAGTCAGGCCCCACTGCTCGGCGATCAGCTCGGCGCCGACGCCCTGGCTGAAGTCCTCGACGCCGTAGCGGTCCAGCGTCGTCGTGCCGTACGGCTGGCCGAACTGGCGGGTGGAGCCGATCGGCACCCGGTTCATGGTCTCCACGCCGCCCGCGACGATGACCTCGGCCCGCCCGGACATCACGGCGTGCGCGGCGAACTCCAGCGCCTGCTGGCTCGAGCCGCACGCGCGGTTGATCGTGACCGGCGGGACGCTCTCCGGCCAGCCGGCCGCCAGCACCGCGAACCGCCCCACGTTGCTCGACTGGTCGCCGAGCTGGGTGACACAGCCCCAGTACACGTCCTCGACGAGATCAGCGGTGATCCCGTTGCGGCCCAACAGTTCGTTGAGCACGAGCGCGGAGAGGTCGACCGCGTGCACCGTGGCCAGCGAGCCCTTCTTGCGGCCGATCGGGGTGCGCACCGCATCGACGATGACGGCCTCACGAGGTGGCATGGATCGTTCTCCTTGGCTCGGGCACGGCATCGAGCGGCACGGCCATGCTAGGTTCACTATACCGACCGGTACACAAGTAGTCCATTGGTGGGAGGGTTCATGCGGATCGGTATGCCGCTGTCCTACAGCGGTGCCGTCCGGGAGTTCGCGGACCTGGCGCGGGACTACGAGGCCGCGGGGGTCGACGTGCTGTTCGCGCCGGAGGCCTACTCCTTCGACGCGGTGAGCCTGCTGGGCTACCTGGCGGCCTCGACCGAACGGATCGGCCTGACGTCCTCGATCCTGAACACCTACTCGCGCACCCCCGCGCTGCTCGCGATGACCGCGGCCGGCCTGGACCACGTGTCGGCCGGCCGGTTCACGCTGGGCATCGGCGCGTCGGGGCCCCAGGTCGTCGAGGGCTTCCACGGAGTCGCCTACCGCGCGCCACTCGGCCGCGCCCGGGAGGTGGCCGACATCTGCCGGGCGGTGTGGCGCCGGGAGACCCTCACCCACGACGGCACCCACTTCCACATCCCGCTCGGCGCCGACCGGGGCGGCACCGGTCTCGGCAAGCCGTTGAAGCTGATCAACACGCCGGTCCGGGCCCGGGTGCCGATGATGCTGGCCGCCATGGGGGACAAGGCGGTGGCGCTCGCGGCCGAGGCGTTCGAGGCCTGGCAGCCCATGTTCTTCCTGCCCGAGGCCGCCGCGACGGCGTTCGGTGCCGGCCTGCTGGCCGGCGCCGAACGGCGTGATCCGTCGCTGGGGCCGCTGGACGTCGTCGCGCCGACCTACCTGGCGGTGGTCGCCACCCGCGCCGACGAGCAGGCCGCGCTGCGCCAGGTGCGGGCGCACCTCGCGCTCTACGTCGGTGGCATGGGCGCGCGCGGGCAGAACTTCTACACCTCCCTGGTCGGTCGTTTCGGCTTCCCGGACGAGGCGGCGCGGGTGCAGGAGCTGTACCTCGCCGGCCGGCACGCCGAGGCGGCCGCCGCGATCCCCGACGCCCTGGTCCGGGGCACTGCCATGGTCGGCCCGCCCGAGGTCGTGGCCGAACGGCTCGCCGCCTTCGCCGCCGCCGGCGCGACCACGCTCAACCTCCGCCCGCTGGCCGCCGAGCACGCCCAGCGGCTGCGGGACTTCCAGACGGTCAGGGAGTTGATCGGTTAGCCCGGATCGTCCGGACCTTGTGCACCGTCTCGCCCGCGGCCAGCACCCGGCCGCGTCCGTCGCGGACCTCGGCGGTGGCGTGCACGATCGACCGGCCGACGTGGGTCGGCCTGGCGGTCACCACCAGCGGCGAGCGGTGGTCCCCGGCGGCCAGGAACCGGTAGGACGCGTGGATGTGCGGGGTGCCGACGCCGGCGGCCTGCTGGGAGTGCGCGGCCGCGGCGGTGGCGCAGTCCATCAGCGCGGTCAGGTAGCCCCCGTGCAGGAAGCCGCCCGCGCTGGTGAACTCCGGCCCCGGGGTCACGTCGCACACGGTCGTGCCGTCCTCGGCCACCGAGCGGATCCGCAGGCCGAGCACGACCTGGAACGGCGGCCGCTGGATGGTGTCGTCGGCCACCGCGCGCTGGAAGGCGAGGCCGGAGACGGCGCCGAACGCGGGCAGGTCCGGCATCAGTTCCCCCGGAAGCGGGGGGCCCGCCGCTCGGCGAACGCGGCGATGCCCTCCCTGAAGTCCAGTGATCGGGTCGCGACGTCCTCGACGAGGCTCTCCATCCGCAGCGCGTCCCCGAGCGAGCCGGTCGCGTTGCGGTCCAGCAGCCACTTCACCAGCCCCAGCGACGTCGTGGCGCCCTCGGTCAGCTCCTCGACGAGGCTCTCGGCCGCCGCGTCCAACTCGTCGTCGGGTACCACCCGGCTCACCAGCCCCCAGTCGGCCGCCCGCTCGGCGTCGACCTGCCGGCCGAGCAGCAGCATCTCCCTGGCGCGCGCCGGACCGATCAGCCTGGGCAGCAGCCAGGTGCTGCCGGAGTCGGGCGTGAAGCCCCGGCGCGCGAACGGGGTCGAGAACACCGCGGTGGCGCTGGTCACGCAGAAGTCGGCGACCAGCGCGAGCGCGCAGCCCAGCCCCGAGGCGTGCCCCCGAACCGCGGCGACCACCGGGATCTCGAGCTGGGCCAGCGCGCCGATCAGCCGGTGCGGGCCGCTGTCGATGCCGCGGTGGGTCGCCGTCGGCCGTGGCCGCGTCGCGGGCGGCGTCCGGTCCCGGTTGAGGTTCATGCCGGCGCAGAAGTGCTCGCCCAGCGCCGTGATGGCGACCGCGCGCGCGGTGTCGTCCCGGCCGAGTGTGGTCAGCAGCTCAGCGACGGTGCGCGTGCTCTCCGAGCTCAGGGCGTTGCGCCGGTCGGGGCGGTTCAGCGTGATGCGCAGGACGCCACCGTCCGTTCGGACCGACATCCCGTCGAGGTCGAGGTCGTCCGCCATCCCAGCACTCCAGTCCATCGGCGACGATTAATGTACTGATCGGTATAGCTCATGTTTCGGTGTTTCCGCTGCATGCGTTGCGTCAGACTAACCGATCGGTACACTGCCGGTCATGGTCGACACGGAAACCGAGCCGACGGTTCGCCACGACGTGGCCGACGGCATCGCGACGATCACGCTCAACCGGCCGGCTCGGCTCAACGCGTTCGCCGGCGACATGCACTCGCGCTACCTGGCGGCCCTGCGCCACGCGGACACCGACCCTGAGGTGCGGGTCGTGGTCGTCACCGGCGCCGGCCGAGCCTTCTGCGCGGGCGCCGACTTCACCCGCCTGGAGACGCTGGAGATCGCCGAGGTTCGGCGCAACGCGGTCGCCGAGCCTCGGGATGTCGCGTTCCGCATGGGCAAACCCGTGATCGCCGCGGTCAACGGCGCGGTCGCCGGGATGGGGCTCGGGCACGCGTTGATGGCCGACGTGCGGTTCACCGTGCCCACGGCCAAGTGGGCGACCGCGTTCGCCAAGGTCGGCCTGGTGGCCGAGCTGGGCACCGCGTGGCTGCTGACCAACCTGGTCGGCACCGGGCGGGCGCTGGACCTGTTGCTGAGCGCGCGCCCGATCTCCGGGGTCGAGGCGCACGAGTACGGGCTCGCCCAGTTCCTGTCCACTCCGGACCGGCTGATGGCCGACGTGCGCGCGTACGCCACCACGTTGGCCGACAACGATCCCGACTCACTGCGGGAGATCCGCCAGCAGGTGCGCCTGGACGCGACCCGCCCGTTCGCCGAGGCCATGGCCGACGGCTACGAACGCGTCTACGCCTCCCTGGAACGCGGCCGCTTCCGCGACGCACGGGCCAGGACCGGTGGCGCGTGAACATGCCGGTGGAATGGCGTGACTCCTTGGCACTTCCGGTGATCTGTGCGCCGATGTTCCTGGTGTCCGGGCCGGAGCTGGTCGCCGCCGCGTGCCGCAACGGGCTGGTGGGCGCGCTGCCGATGCAGAACGCCCGCGGCATCGAGGAGCTGGACGACTGGCTGGCCACGATCACCACCAGCCTCGATGACCATCGCGAGCGGCACCCCGACGCCCGGATCGGGCCGATCGCGGTCGGCGTGACCCGCGCGTTGCTGCCCCAGCTGGACGACTACCTCGCGGTGTGCCGCCGGCACGGCGTCCAGGTCGTCATCTCCGCCCAGGGCGACCCGACCGCGCTCACCCAGCGGGTGCACGACTGGGGCGGGCGGGTGTTCCACGACGTGACCTCGATCCGCTTCGCCGAGAAGGCCGTCGCCGCCGGGGTCGACGGGATGATCTGCATCGGCGCCGGCGGCGGCGGCCATGCCGGCACGCTGTCCCACCTGGCCCTGATCCCCAAGGTGCGCGCCATGTTCGACGGCACCATCGTGCTGGCCGGCGCGGTGGCCACCGGGGCCGCGGTCCGCGCGGCCGAGGTGCTCGGCGCCGACCTGGTCTACGTCGGCACCCGCTTCATCGCCACGCACGAGTCGCTGGCCCCGGCCGAGTACAAGCAGATGCTGGTCGACAGCGCCGCCGCCGATCTGGACTACACCGGCGCGGTCGCGACCGTGCCGGCCAGCTGGCTGCGCCCGTCGTTGCGGCGGCTGGACATCGACCCCGCCGGCCTCACTCCCCGGGGCCGGGGTGACTACTCGCACCTGCCGGCCGAGGTCCGGCCGTGGCGCGACATCTGGTCGGCCGGCCAGGGCATCGAGCTGGTCGACGAGGTCCTGCCCGTCGACGAGGTCGTCGCGCGGCTGACCGACGAGTACGTCGCCGCGAGTTCCATCCCGGCGTGGCCGGTCGATCACGAGAGGCAGCGAGCATGAGCAGCGATCCGGCGGCCACGACCCAGCAGGCGTTCGAGGACGCGACCGACTTCGACATCGACGACGCCGACATCGAGCGTGACCGGGAGGCCGTCGGCGCCGTCGCGGCCGTGCGCGACCTCGCCCACCTCGGCACCGCCACCCCCGAGGCCATCCGGAACTTCGCCTTCGGCTACGGCGACGACAACCCGCTGTACACCGATCCCGACCACGGC
The DNA here is from genome assembly GCF_054779715.1 of Actinophytocola sediminis. NCBI lineage: Bacteria > Bacillati > Actinomycetota > Actinomycetes > Pseudonocardiales > Pseudonocardiaceae > Actinophytocola > Actinophytocola sediminis. The sequence continues at coordinate 109,486 of NZ_BAAGXS010000001.1, forward strand.
GCCGCCACCCGCTGGGGCGGCCAGGTCGCGCCCCAGATCATGGCCGCGATCCTGAACACGCCCCTGCTGGGCGACCGGCTGCCCAAGGACCTGCGCGGCGGCAGCTACCGGGGCATCCACGCGTTCGTTTCGGGCGGGACCTGGGAGTGGTACCGGCCGATCCACGCGGGCGACCGGCTCTACTCCTACAAGGGGCTCGACTCGGTGGAGGTCAAGAAGTCCGAGTTCGCCGGCCGGTCGGTGATCCGGGTCAACCGCGAGGTCAAGTTCAACCAGCGCGGCGAGGTCGTCGGCAGCTACCGCACGCTGATCATCCTCACGGCGCGCAAGAAGGCCCGCGAGACCGGCAAGTACAAGGACGTGCCGGTGCCCGCCTACACCGAGGACGACATCGCCGAGCTGGACAGGGTCTACGCCGCCGAGGCCGAGCAGGTGCGCGGCGGCGCGCCGCGCCTGTTCGAGGACGTCGCGCCGGGCGAGTCCCTCGGCACCCTCGCCAAGGGCCCGCTGACCACCACCGACATGATCGTGTTCCACGCCGGCGGCTACGGCTTCGTGCCCTACGGCCTGAAGACCGGCCGGCTCAACTGGCGCAACCGCCAGCGCATCCCCGCCTTCTATGTGGACAACGAGTACGGCGTCCCCGACGTGGCGCAGCGGGTCCACTGGGACTCGGAGTGGGCGAAGGCGATCGGCAACCCGCGCGCGTACGACTACGGCGTGCTGCGGGAGTGCTGGCTGCACCACCGGCTCACCGACTGGATGGGCGACGAGGGCTTCGTGGTGCGCCAGCACGACGAGATCCGCAAGTTCAACTACGCGGGCGACCTCCAGTACGTCACCGGCACGGTGACCGGCAAGCGCCGCGAGCACGACATGAACCTGGTCGACATCGAACTGCGGGCGGTCAACCAACGCGACGAGGAGACCGCGCGCGGCGAGGCGACCGTCGCGCTGCGCAGCCGGGCGCACGGCAGGTCGCTGCTGCCCCAGCCGCCGGCGGAGGCCCAGCGGAAGGTGTGGCAGATCATGGAACGCCACGCCGAACTGACCGCCGAGCGCCGCCGAGGTAGGTCCGCGTGACCTGTTAGGCCAAATGGCTTAGGTGAACCGGCGCGGATCGGGAACACGACTCCTCTGCACGAACCGATCGAGGAGGAGTGTCGATGGCGCGGCTGAACATCGTGGTGTTAGGACTGGACGAGGCGAACCTGGAGCTGATGAGACGCGTACCGGACGCGGAGCGGTACGAGTTCCACGGGTTGATGACGATCGACGAACTACAGCTCGACGACGACATCCCGGTCGAGGACCTGCTGGCCGGGGCGCGGGCGCGGATCGCGGCGTTCGACGGGAAGATCGACGCCATCGTCGGTTTCTGGGACTTCCCGGTGAGCACGCTCGTGCCGATCCTGAGCCAGGAGTTCGGGGTGCGGGGCGCGAGCCTGGACTCGGTGCTGCGCTGCGAGCACAAGTACTGGAGCAGGCTCATCCAGCGCGAGGTCATCACCGAGTACCCGCCGTTCGCGCTGGTCGACCTGGACGCGCCCGAGCTGCCGCCCGAGGTGGGGTACCCGTGCTGGCTCAAGCCGGTGAAGTCGTTCTCGTCCAAGCTCGCGTTCGAGGTCACCGACCGACAGGAGTTCGACGAGGCCGTCGCGGCGCTGCGGGAGGGCATCGGCCGGGTGGGGGAGCCGTTCGACCACCTGTTGCACCAGGCCGCCGACCTGCCGCCGGAGATCGCGGCGGCGGGTGGTCAGGCCGCGCTGGCCGAGCGGGCGCTGTCGGGCGACCGGGCGGCGGTGGAGGGCTACGTCCAGCACGGGAAGGTCGTGGTCTACGGCGTGCTGGACTCGTTGATCTACCCCGAGGTGTCCAGTTTCCTGCGCCACCAGTATCCGTCGCAGCTGCCGGCGCGGATGCGGGAGCGGCTGGCCGACGTCTCCCGGCGGCTCATCGAGCGGATCGGCCTGGACGACGCCACGTTCAGCATCGAGTACTTCTGCGACCCGGCGACCGGCGAGATCAACGTGTTGGAGATCAACCCGCGGCATTCGCAGGCGCACGCCGGGTTGTTCGAGCAGGTGGACGGCTTCGCCAACCACCACTACATGATCAAGACCGCGCTCGGTGAGGATCCCGGCGAGCCGGGCGAGGGACCGTACGCGATCTCCGCGCGCTGGTACCTGCGCCGGTTCACCGACGGCGTGCTGTCGCGCGGCCCCACCGAGGACGAGATCGCCGAGGTGCAGCGCGCCATCGACGGCGTGCGGGTGTACCGCAGGGCGCCCGACGGCGAGCGCCTGTCCGACCAGCCGGGCGACAGCTACAGCTACGAGCTGGCCCAGATCGTGGTCGGCGCGGACGGTCCAGAGCAGTTGCGGGACAAGTACGACCGGTGCGTGGCCGCGTTGCGGTTCGAGTTCACCGAAGAGGCGGAGGTGGCCTGATTGCGTGTCGAGACCTCGTTGCCGTACGCGATCAAGGAGATCGACCACGCCTGGATCCCGCTGGCCGACGGGTCACGGCTCGCCGCGCGGATCTGGCGGCCGCTGAGCTCCGATGTGGACCCGGTGCCCGCGATCCTCGAGTACATCCCGTACCGCAAGCGCGATCTCACCTCGGTGCGCGATTCGATCAACCACCCCTACCTTGCCGGGCACGGGTTCGCGGGGGTGCGGGTGGACATCCGGGGCAGCGGCGACTCCGACGGCGTCCTGGTCGACGAGTACCTCGAACAGGAACAGCGCGACGCCGAGGACGTGCTCGCCTGGCTGGCCGACCAGCCGTGGTGTGACGGGCGTACCGGCATGATGGGCATCTCCTGGGGCGGCTTCGCCGCGTTGCAGGTCGCCGCGCGCCGGCCGCCGAGCCTGGGCGCGATCTGCGTGGTGTCGTTCACCGACGACCGCTACGCCGACGACATGCACTACATGCGGGGCTGTCTGCTGTCGGACAACCTCGCCGAGTCCGGCACGATGTTCGCCTACAGCAGCTGCCCACCGGATCCGGCGCTGTCCGGCGAGCGGTGGCGCGAGCGGTGGCTGGCGCGGTTGGACGCGGCACACCCGTGGATCGTCGAGTGGCTCGACCACCAACGGCGGGACGACTACTGGCGGCACGCCTCGCTCTGCGAGGACTACTCGGCGATCGAGGTGCCGGTGTTCGCCGCGTGCGGTTGGGCAGACGGCTACTCCAACGCGGTGCTGCGGATCCTGGAGGGTCTCGACGTGCCCCGCAAGGGCCTGATCGGGCCGTGGTCGCACCGGTACCCGCACCTCGGGGAGCCCGGTCCGGCCATCGGCTACCTGCAGGAGGTGGTCCGCTGGTTCGACCGCTGGCTGCGCGACTCGAAGGACAACGCGGGCGACGCCGGCGAGGAGCCGATGCTGCGCACGTGGATGCAGGACAGCGTGCCACCGTCCACTTCCTACCAACAACGACCTGGCCGGTGGGTCGGCGAGCGCGGGTGGCCGTCGGCCAACATCCGCTACGACGAGCATCCCCTTGCGCCACACCGGATCGCGCCGCTTGGCGAGGACGTGCCGGCCGAGGTGCTGGCCATCGAGTCGCCGCTGTCGGTCGGCCAGTTCGCCGGCAAGTGGTGCTCCTACAACGCGCCACCCGACCTGCCCTACGACCAGCGCGAGGAGGACGGTGGCTCGCTGGTGTTCGAGACCGCGGTGCTCGACGAGCAGTGCGAGATCCTCGGCGCACCAGTGGTCCGGCTCGACGTGAGTGCCAGCAAACCGGTCGCCATGGTGGCCGCGCGACTGTCCGATGTGGCCGAGGACGGCAGTGCCACCCGGGTCACCTACGGCCTGCTCAACCTGACCCACCGCGACTCCCACGACCAGCCGCGACCGCTGGCGCCCGGCCGCCGCTACCGGGCCGAGATCCCGCTCAACGCGGTGGCCCAGGCGTTTCCCGCCGGGCACCGGATCCGGCTCTCACTGTCCACTTCGTACTGGCCGCTGGCCTGGCCGCCGCCGGAACCGGTGCGGCTGTCGGTGCACACCGAGGGCAGCGCGCTGCGGCTGCCGGTGCGGCCGGTCGCCATGCCCGACGAGGTCGCCGTCCAGACGTTCGACGAGCCGGCGGGCGCGGCGCCGCTGGCGACCACGACCCTGAGCCGGCCCGAGTACCGCTGGGACGTCAGCCGGAACATGATCACCTACGAGTCCGCGCTGGAGGTGGTCCGCGACAGCGGCACCGTGCGGTACGAGGACACCGGCATGGAGATCGCCAAACAGGTGCGGGAGCGGTACAGCTGGACCGCCGACGACTTCAGCTCGGTACGCGGCGACACCGAGTGGATCATGACGTTCTCCCGTGGCGACTGGTCCACCAGGATCGAGACCCGCCAGACGTTGACCTGCACGCCGACCGAGTTCCGGGTGCGCGCCCGGCTGGACGCCTTCGACGGACAGACGCGGATCCGGTCCCGCGACTGGGACCACACGGTGCCGAGGGACCAGCTCTGAGTGCGGCTGGTGGACACAGTGGACGGTGTGGCGCGGCGGCTTCGTGACCTGGTCTCGTTGTCCGGCCGTGACCGGGAATGGTTGGTACAGGCGGCGAAGATGGCCATCGCGGCCGTGGTCGCCTGGCTGGTCGCGCGGCTGACCGAGGACCCGCAGTCGTTCATCGCGCCCTACGCCGCGGTGTTCACCATCGGGGGCACCGTGTACCGCTCGTTGTTCGACGCCGCGCGCCAGGTGGCCACGCTGGTGCTCGGGGTCGTGGTGGCGTTCGTGGTCGTGCTGCTGGTGCCCTGGCCACCGGCCGCGCTCGCGGTGGCGGTGTTCGCCGGGATGGTGGTCGGGCGGTGGCACCGGCTCGGCAACGACGGCATCTGGGTCGGCATCGTGGCGCTGCTGATGGTCACCTACGGCACCGCGGACGACGCCGGCTTTCTGGTGTATCGCATCGGTGAGGCGGTGCTCGGGGTCGTGGTGGGCATCGCGGTGAACGTGCTGGTTCTGCCGCCGATGCACCTGCGGGCCGCCGGCCGGGCGGTGGCCGGGGTGAGCGCGGAGATCGAGGAGCTGCTGCGGTCGGTCGCGGACGGCCTGCGCGATGGCTGGGACCAGCACGACGCGCGGCGCTGGTCGCGGCGGGCGCGGGCGGTGGAGACGACGGTGCGGACCGCGGAGGAGACCGCGGGGGACGGTCGGGAGAGCACCCGGTTCAACCCGAGGTGGCTGTGGTCGCGGGACACCCATCCGTCCACGGAGGACTCCGCGCTGACGGTGCTGTACGACGTCGCGAAGCAGACCCAGCACATCACCGAGACGTTGGTGGTGTCCGACGACCCGGACAACACCGCGCCGAGGACCGAGCGCGCGTTCGACGAGATGTTCGCGGTGCTGGTCACCGAACTGGCGCGGGCGGTGTCGACCTACCGCCGGCCCGCGCGGGACCGGGAGCTCGACCGGGACGCCCTGCACGGCGCGCTGCGGTACGCGGGGGAGCGGCGCGCCGCGCTCGCCCACCGGCGACCGGACCAGGAGCTGCCGGCGGACTGGAGCGCCCACGCCGCGGCCCTGCTCGCGGCCGAGCGGGCGTTACAGGTGCTGCACGCCGCCGTCGACGGCTAGCACGACGGCTAGCACGGCGGCTGGCTCGTCGAGCGGCAACGGTGTCCTGGGCCGTAGGGTCGGGACCGTGTTCGATGGATTCGTCCTTGACCGGGTGTTCGGCGGGACGCTGACGCTGCGGGTGCGCCACGGCGGCAGTGGCCCCGCCGTGCTGCTGTTGCACGGCCATCCGCGAACACACACCACCTGGCACCGGGTCGCGCCGATCCTCGCCCGTACGCACACCGTCGTGTGCCCGGATCTGCCTGGCTACGGCGAATCCGACAAGCCGCCCACCGACGCCGAGCACACGCCGTACTCGAAGCGCGCGATGGCCGCCGAGCTGGTCGGGCTGATGACCGCCCTGGGACACAACCGGTTCGCGGTCGCCGGGCACGACCGCGGCAGCTACGTCGCCTTCCGGCTCGCGCTCGACCACCCGGACCGGGTGCGCGCGTTGACCGTGATGGACTCGGTGCCGATCGGCGAGGCGCTCGCCCGCTGCGACGCGCGGTTCGCCAGGGCGTGGTACCACTGGTTCTTCTTCGCCCAGCCGGACAAGCCGGAGCGGGCGATCAACGCCGACCCGGACGCCTGGTACGGCGTCGGCACGCGGACGACCGAGGAACGGCTGGGCGAGGAGAACTTCGCCGACTTCCACCGCGCCATCCACGATCCGGCGACCGTGCACGCCATGCTGGAGGACTACCGGGCCGGCCTTGGCATCGACCGCGCCCACGACGACGCCGACCTCGCCGCCGGCCGGCGGGTGCGCTGCCCGACCCAGGTCCTGTGGTCCACTCAGGACGACCTGGCCGACCTGTACGGCGACGTCCTGCGGATCTGGCGGCGGTGGTCGACCCGGCCGCGGGGCGCGGAGATCGACTCCGGCCACCACATGGCGGAAGAGGCGCCGGCGGCCGTCGCCGGCAACATCATCGAGTTCCTCGGGGTGTGCGGTCGGGAGAACTCGGGTACTGATGACGCATGACCGAACAGGTGGTTCCCGGAGCACTCACGACAGTCCTCGACGGACGGTGGGCCGAGTTGCGCGGCCAGCTCCGGGACCGGATGACCGAGGCGAAGTACGCCGACACCTACGACCTCGACCAGGAGACCCACCGGGCACAGGTGTTCGAGCAGCTGCGGGCGTTGGTCGCGACCGGCCACTCCCGGCTCGGGTTCGACCGCGAGTACGGCGGCGAGGGTGACGTCGGCGGCTCGGTGGTGTCCTTCCAACTGCTCGGGTACGGCGACCTGTCGCTGATGGTCAAGGCCGGCGTCCAATGGGGACTGTTCGGCGGAGCGGTCCAGCTACTCGGCACCCGCCACCACCACGAGCGGTACCTGCGCGACATCATGTCGCTCGACCTGCCCGGCTGCTTCGCGATGACCGAGTCCGGACACGGCTCGGACGTGCAGAACCTGCGCACCACCGCCACGTTCACCGACAACGGGTTCGTCATCGACACCCCGGACGACGACGCGCGCAAGGACTACATCGGCAACGCCGCCCGCGACGGGCGGCTGGCCGTCGTGTTCGCCCAGCTCGTCATCGGCGACCGGTCCTATGGCGTGCACGCGTTCCTGGTGCCGATCCGCGACGAGGCGGGCGACCCCCTGCCCGGGGTACGGATCGCCGACTGCGGCCCGAAAGCCGGCCTCAACGGCGTCGACAACGGACGCCTGTGGTTCGCCGGCGTGCGGGTGCCCCGCGAGGCGCTGCTCAACCGGTACGCCGACGTAGCCGAGGACGGCAGCTACACCAGTCCGATCGAGAGCGACGGACGTCGGTTCTTCACCATGCTCGGCACGCTGGTCCGCGGCCGGATCAGCATCGCGGGCAGTGCGGGCAGCGCCACCCAGCGGGCGCTGACCATCGGGGTCCGCCGCGCCGAGACCCGCCGCCAGTTCCGGCGTCCGGACGACAGCGGCGAGATCGTGCTGCTGGACTACCTTGCCCACCAACGCAAGCTGCTGCCCGCGCTCGCCACGACCTACGCGCTGCACTTCGCGCAGGAGGACCTGGTCGGCATGCTGCACGACGTGCACACCGGCGCTGTGCCGGACGACCGCGCGCAACGGGTGCTCGAGTCCCGCGCGGCCGGCGTCAAGGCGGTGGCGACCTGGCATGCGACCGCGACGATCCAGACCGTGCGCGAGGCTTGCGGCGGCGCGGGCTACCTCGCCGAGAACCTGCTGCCCGGCCTGAAGGCGGACACCGACGTGTTCACCACCTTCGAGGGCGACAACACGGTGCTGCTGCAGTTGGTCGCGAAGGGACTGTTGACCGACTACCACGACAACTTCGCCGACCTCAGCCCGCTGGCCACCGCGCGACTGGTGGCCGAGCAGCTGATGGGCGCGGTGCTGGAACGCCTGCCGGTGACCAAACTCGGCAGCCCCGAGCTGTTCGACCGCGACTGGCAGCGCGCCCTGTTCGCCGACCGCGAGCAGCACGTCCTCGCCGGACTCGCCCGCAGGCTGCGGGCCGCGGCGTCCGCTGGCGGCGACCCGTTCGCGGTGTTCAACGACGCGCAGGACCACGTGCTGCTGGCCGGCCGCACGCACATCGACCGGCTGGTGCTGGACGCGTTCGTCGCCGCGATCGACCGGTGTGCCGACGAGCCGGCCACGGCGTTGCTGAACCGGGTGTGCGACCTGCATGTGCTGGCCACCATCGAGGCCGACCGGGCGTGGTTCCTTGAGCACGGCCGGCTCACGCCGGCGGTCGCCAAGCGTGTCGTGGCGGAGGTGAACGCGCTGTGCCAGGAACTGCGTCCGCACGCGCGCACACTGGTGGACGCGTTCGCGATCCCGGACCAGTACCTGCCCGCGATGACCTGATCAATGTCCTGACGGGGATCAGGCCGGCACCGATGCCGTCGGCCGCTGCCAGGCGCGGTGGTGCGTGAGTTCGGCTGCGAACGCGTCGACGAAGGCGTCGGTCAGGTCGCCGGCCGCCGCCGTGGTGGTGACCACGCCCTGGTCGGCGACCACGGCGGTGTCCGTGGCGAGCCGGACCCCGCGCACGCCGGCGTGTTCGAGCAGCCCGACCCCGGCGCCGAACGCGCCGACCGGCTTGGCGTGTTTGAAGGCCTGGGTGACGAAGTGCGTCGCGTACCCGTCCTCGGCCAGCGCGCGCACGCTTTCCTTGCCACACGGCACGATCACCGCGTCGTAGAGCACCGAGGCCATCGTGTTGATCGCCCGGTCGACGGGCACGTCCGCGCCGCTCGCGTCCCGGACCGAGCCGTCGGTGGGGGCGAGCAGCTCGACCACGGTCTCGCGGTCGCGCAGCGCGTCGCGCACCCGGCCGAGGCCGACGCCGTCGACCCCGTCGGCCACCAGGATCGCGATCCGGCGCGACCGGACGGTGTCCACAGTGGTGTTGAGCTGGCTCAGCGCGGGGGAGTCCTGGCCGTGGTTGGGCATCACCACGCGCGCCGGCGCCGGCACGCCGACGCCGTCGGCGACCCGGGTGGCGAGCGCGTGGTCGACGTGGTTGACCTGGTCGACGACCCTGGCCCGGATGTCGGTGTCGGTCACCTTGCCCAGCTCGAAGCGGAACGCCGCGACGATGTGCTCCTGTTCCGGTGTGGACATGCTGTTCCAGAACAGCGTCGCCTGGCGGTAGTAGTCCTTGAAGCTCGTCGCCCGCCTGCGGATCGTGGTGCCCTCGACCTTCTCCTGGTAGTGCGCGAACACCTCGGGCAACGAGCCGCCGACCACCGGGCACCCGCCGCCGACGGTGTTCTTGGAGTAGGCGGACTGTCCGGTGTGGACTCGCGACTGGTGGTAGCCGTCGCGCTGGTTGTTGGTCACCGGCACCACCGGGCGGTTCACCGGCAGCTGACTGAAGTTGGGCCCACCGAGGCGGATGAGCTGGGTGTCCAAATAGGAGAAGTTGCGGGCCTGCAGCAGCGGGTCGTTGGTGAAGTCGATGCCGGGCACGATGTTCGCGGTGTGGAAGGCGACCTGTTCGGTCTCGGCGAAGAAGTTGTCCGGGTTGCGGTCGAGCACGAGCCGGCCGACCGGCCGCACCGGCACCTGCTCCTCCGGGATGAGCTTGGTGGCGTCCAACAGGTCGAAGTCGAACGCGAACTCGTCGGCCTCCGGCACCAGCTGCACGCCAAGCTCCCACGCCGGGTACTGGCCGGACTTGATGGCGTCCCACAGGTCCCGGCGGTTGAAGTCCGGGTCCTTGCCGGCGATCTGCTGCGCCTCGTCCCACAGCAGCGAGTGCGTGCCGAGTTCGGGAGTCCAGTGGAACTTCACGAACGTGCCCTCGCCGGCGGCGTTCACCAGGCGGAAGGTGTGCACGCCGAAGCCCTGCATCATCCGGTAGGAGCGGGGCAGCGCGCGGTCGGACATCAGCCACATCATCATGTGCAGCGTCTCCGGCTGCAGGGAGACGAAGTCCCACAACGTGTCGTGGGCGGACTGTCCCTGTGGGATCTCGTTGTCCGGCTCCGGTTTCACCGCGTGCACGAAGTCGGGGAACTTGATGCCGTCGTGGATGAAGAACACCGGCATGTTGTTGCCGACCAGGTCGTAGTTGCCGGCCTGGGTGTAGAACTTGATGGCGAACCCGCGCACGTCGCGCACGGTGTCCGCCGAGCCGCGGGAGCCGGCGACGGTGGAGAACCGCACGAACGTCGGCGTGCGCACCGCGGGGTCGGTGAGGAACTCGGCACAGGTGAACGCGGCCAGCGAGTCGTCGTAGGGCTCGAAGTGGCCGTACGCGCCGGCGCCGCGGGCGTGCACCACCCGTTCCGGGATGCGTTCGTGGTCGAAGTGGGTGATCTTCTCCCGGGCGTGGAAGTCCGCCAGCAAGGTCGGTCCGCGCTCACCGACGGTCAGCGAGTCGTCGGTGTGGTCGACCCGCACACCCTGGTTGGTGGTCAGTCGCGAGCCTTCCGCGTCGACCCGGACACCGTCGAGCTGCTGGTCCTTGCGGTCATCGGACGGGTGAGTAGCCAACGAGGACACTCCTTCTACGATCGGTGGTCCCGTTGGCTACCCCGGCCCGCCGGGCCCTATGCGACCCGGCCGCGCGGGGTTGGGCCGGGCCTGGCGGGGTACGCCACCCCGCATGGCTACCGCGCCCCGTGATCGCCCGCTGCTCGGGATCTACCTCAACGACCACCTCGCGGGCGCGACCGGCGGGGTCGACCTGGCCAGGCGAATCGCGGCCGCGGAACGTGGCTGGTCCGAAGTGGACGTTCTCGTGCGCCTGGCACGGGAGATCGAGGAGGACCGGGAAACGTTGCTCGAGCTGATGGCCGCGCTGGCGGTCCCGGTCCGCGGCTACAAGGCGTTGGCGGGGTGGCTGGTCGAGAAGGTCGCCCGGCTCAAGCCCAACGGCCGCGTCGTGACGCGCTCGCCGCTGAGCCGCGTGGTGGAACTGGAGGTCATGCGCCTGGGGGTGGAGGGCAAGGCCGCGGGTTGGCGAACGCTGCGGACCCGCGCCGCCAACGATCGGCGACTTGACCCGGTCCTGCTCGACGCGCTGATCGACCGCGCCCACGACCAGAGCGAGCGGCTGGAGCGGTTGCGCGTGCTGGCCGCGGCCAAGGCCTTCGGCGGCGAGGCCGACGTGGTGGCGCCGGGCGGGTGAGGGTTGGCGTTGGCCGGTACGGGGAACTGCTCACCGCATGGACACTCCGGTCTCCCTGCGGGTGGACGGCACCGAGCACCACCTCACGGTGGACACCCGGACCACGCTGCTGGACGCGCTGCGCGACCGGCTGGGCATCTTCAGCCCGAAGAAGGGGTGCGACCACGGCCAGTGCGGCGCGTGCACGGTGCTGGTCGGCGGCCGGCGGGTGCTGGCCTGCCTGACCCTCGCCGCGACCGTGGACGGCGCCGAGGTCACCACCGCCGACGGGCTCACCACGGCAGGCCACCCGCTGCGGCGCGCGTTCCTCGACCACGACGCCTTCCAGTGCGGCTACTGCACCCCCGGCCAGATCTGCTCGGCGGCCGGGATGCTGACCGAGCTCGCCGCCGGCTGGCCGAGCCACGCGACCGGCGACCTCACCGCGCCGCCGCGGCCGACCAGGGCCGAGATCAGCGAACGGATGGCGGGCAACCTGTGCCGCTGCGCCGCCTACGTCAACATCGTGCCCGCCATCGAGCAGGCGAGGGAGGCGTCGCCGTGAAGCCGTTCACCCTGGCGACCCCCACCGAGCTCGGCGACGCGGTCCGGTTGGTGACCGACGATCCGGCGGCGGTGTTCCTCGCCGGCGGCACCAACCTTGTCGACCACCTCAAACTCGGGGTCGCGACCCCGGGCGCGCTGGTCGACGTCACCCGCGCCACCTCGGCGGAGATCACCGACCTGCCCGGCGGTGGGCTGCGGATCGGCGCGGCGGTGCGCAACAGCGACCTCACCGCCGACCAGCGGGCACGCGAGCGCTATCCGGTGGTGGTGCAGGCGCTGCTGGCCGGTGCGTCCGGACAGCTGCGCAACATGGCCACGATCGGCGGCAACCCGCTGCAACGCACCCGCTGCGTGTACTTCCAGGACGTGACCACCCCGTGCAACAAGCGTGCCCCCGGCACCGGCTGCGCCGCCCGCGGCGGCTACACCCGCTACCACGCCATCCTCGGCGCCTCGGAGCACTGCCTGGCCACGCACCCGTCGGACCTGGCCGTCGCGATGGCCGCGCTCGACGCGGACGTGCGGGTGCTCGGCGCCGGCGGGGAACGCACGATTCCCTTCACCGACCTGCACCGCCTGCCGGGGGAGGAGCCGGACCGCGACACCACGCTCGCCCACGGTGAGCTGATCACCGCGATCGACCTGCCGGCGCTGCCCATGGCCCGGCGCTCGGCCTACCGGAAGGTGCGTGACCGCGCCTCCTACGCCTTCGCGCTGGTCAGTGTGGCGGCCGCGGTGGATCTGGATGGCGGCCGGATCCGCGAGGCCAGGATCGCGCTCGGCGGGGTGGCGCACAAGCCGTGGCGGGCCGGCAAGGCCGAGGCCGTGCTGCGCGGCGCCGAGCCGAGCGACGAGACCTTCCAGGCCGCCGCGGCCGCCGAACTGGCCGACGCCCGCCCGCTGGCGGGCATCGACGGCGGCAACGACTTCAAGATCACCCTGGCCGCCAGGACCATGGTCGCCACCCTGCGTGACCTGACCGGCGGTGATCGGTCATGACCGACCAACTGCGCCCGGTCGCCATCGGCAGCGGTCTCGAACGGCGGGACGGCCCGGACAAGATCGCCGGCCGGGCCCGCTACGCCTACGAGGCCGACGCCGAGAACGCGGCCCACTGCCGCCTGGTGCAGGCCCCCGTCGCCAACGGGCGGCTCGAGTCGCTGGACACGACGGCCGCCGAGCGGGTCGACGGCGTGCGCACCATCCTGACCCCGTTCACCGCGGAGCGCCTGGACCTCGACGGGGGTGAGCTGGCCGCACTGCAGAGCCGGCGGATCTCCTTCCGCGGACAGGTCGTCGGCCTGGTCGTGGCCGACACGCCGGAGGCCGCGCTGCGGGCCACCGAACTCGTCGAGGTCAGCTACACCTCCACGGCACCCGACGTGACGCTGTCGGCCGACCGGGACGATCTGTACAAGCCGGCGAAGGTCAACCCGGCCTTCCAGACCGACACCGCCGACGGGGACATCGACGCCGCGATGACCGCCGCCGAGGTCACCGTCGACCAGACCTACACCACCGCGATGAACCACAACAACCCGCTCGAACCGCACGCGACCACCGCCCACTGGGACGGCGAGCGGCTGACGCTGTGGGACTCCACCCAGAGCGTGCACCGGCTGCGCGGGGTGGTCGCCGACCTGTTCGGGCTCGATCACGACCACGTCCGGGTGATCTGCCCGTATGTCGGCGGTGGTTTCGGGTCGAAGGGCGAACCGCACGTCAACGTGGTGCTCGCCGCGATGGCCGCGCGTGCCACCCCCGGCCGCCATGTCCGGCTGGCGCTCACCCGCCAGCAGATGTTCTCCCTCGCCGGCCACCGCACCCCCACGATCCAGCGCATGCGCCTGGCCGCCGACCGCGCCGGCCGGCTCACCGGCATCGCGATCGACGTCGTCGAGCACACCGCGAAGATCAAGGAGTTCGCCGAACAGACCGGCCTGCCGACCAGGATGATGTACGCCGCGCCGAACCGGGCGACCACCCACCGGCTGGCGGCCCTCGACGTGCCGGCGCCGTCCTGGATGCGCGCGCCCGGCGAGTGCCCCGGCATGTTCGGGCCGGAGGTGGCCATGGACGAGCTCGCGGAGGCCGTCGGCGTCGACCCGGTCGAGTTGCGGGTGCGCAACGAGCCCGAGGTCGACCCCGAGACGGGCAACCCGTTCTCCAGCCGCAACCTCGTCGCCTGCCTGCGGGAGGGCGCGCGCCGGTTCGGCTGGGCCGACCGCGACCCCCGCCCCGGCGTCCGGCACGAGCGCGACTGGCTCATCGGCTCTGGCGTCGCGTCCTCGGTCTACCCGGTCAACCGCATGGCGTACTCGACGGCCACCATCCGGCTGGAGCGGGGGACCTACGTCGTCGAGATCGGGGCCGCCGACCTCGGCACCGGCACCTGGACCACCCTCGCGCAGATCGCCGCCGACGCCCTGGGCGTGGACGTCGGCGACGTGACCACGCGGATCGGCGACACCCGCTACCCGGTCGCGTCGGTCGCCGGTGGATCCTCGGGCATGACCACGTGGGGCTCGGCGGTGGTGAACGCCGCCAGGGCCTTCCGCGACAAACACGGCGACGACCCCGCCGACGGCGCCGTCGCCGACGGCAGCGTGGAGGACAACCCGGCCACCGACCGGTTCGCCATGTACGCCTTCGGCGCGCAGTTCGCGCAGGCGCGGGTCAACCGCGACACCGGCGAGATCCGGGTGCCGCGGCTGGTCGGGGTGTTCGCCGCGGGACGCATCATCAACCCGCGCACCGCCCGGTCCCAGTTCGTCGGCGGCATGACCATGGGCCTGTCGATGGCACTGCACGAACAGAGCGTGCTGGACCACCGCTACGGGCACGTGGTCAACCATGACTTGGCCGAGTACCACATCGCCACCTGCGCCGACGTCACCGACATCGAGGCCACCTGGCTCGACGAGCACGACCCGCACGTGAACGCCATGGGCAGCAAGGGAATCGGTGAGATCGGCATCGTCGGCACGGCCGCCGCGGTGGCCAACGCCGTGTACCACGCCACCGGCGTCCGCGTCCGCGACCTCCCCGTCACCCTCGACAAGGTGCTGTCAGCGTGGTGATCCCCAGGCTCCCGCAATGCCCTGAATGAGGCATTGGTGACGTTCAACGTCCCGAATGGGGCATTCAGGGCTAGTAGTCGTCGCGGCCGGTGAAGCGGCGTTCCAGTTGTTCGGCGCCGGAGGCGACCAGGTCCAGCGGGTCGGTGAACTCGTTGATGTCGAGGTTGACCAGCGGCAGTGAGTGGCGCAGCACCACGTAGTCGCCCATGAGCGCGACGCCACCGACGACGATGGTGTCGCCGACCTCGGCGAGCACCTCGCGCAGGTCGACCTGGTCGAGCCGGGCGAACGGGGTGGCGATCTGGACCCAGTCCTCCTGCTGGTCGAGGATCTCGTGCGCGACGACCATGATCTGCCGGCGGCCGAGGATGTCCTCGTCGTCCTTGGCGAACGAGACCCGGATGCGCACCTCGTCCGGTTCGTAGCGGATCACGTCATAGCTGTTCCGCATGTACGCCACAAGATCGCCCCAGCTCGCCAACCGAATGTCTCCGTTCGTCCACGCGTCCGTCCCGGTCGAAGTGTAGTCAGGGTCGGCCGAAGTGGCGGGTCGTCGGCGCGACCATGGCGGCGACGGGGACGGCGAAGCACGCGACCGCGCAGGCGCCAAGCACGGCGGTCACCCCGAACGCGTCGATGGCCGGCACGATGAGGGCCAGCCCGGCGGGGGCCAGGCCGTAGGACAGCAGGAAGTCAAGGGAGGAGACCCGGGCGAGCTTGTCCGGCTCGACCTCGCGCTGGATGGCGGTGAACCACGGCACGTTGAACAGCTCGATGCCCAGCCCGGCGACGACGTAGGCGGCCACGACCACCACCCAGTGCACGGGCAGCAGCAGCGCCAGCGGCGCGAGTCCGTAGCAGGACAGGGCGGCCAGCGCGGCCCAGCCCTGGGCCCTGGGCCGCCAGCGGGCGACCACGAGCGCGCCGAGCAGCGCGCCGACGGTGTAGGCGGTCAGCGCCGCGGCGAGCACGGCCTGGGTGCCGTAGCGGTCCCGGCTGACCAGCGGGAGCACCACCGCCGTCGCGGAGTAGCCGGTGGCGATCACGGTGGTGAGCGCGCACAGCCCGGCGAGGAACCACGGGTGCCGCCGGGCCTCGGCCACCCCGTCGGCGAACTCGCGGAACAAGGACGCCCGCGGGGCGTCCGTGGCCGTCGCGTACCGGCCGGGCGGGGGCAACAGCGCCGCGCACAGCCAGACCAGCCCGGTGCCGACCAGCAGCGCGGACGTGCTGAGCACGGTGGCGAGCAGCGCGGTCACGGCGGGCGCGCTGAGCGTGATGACCCGCACCGACAGCGCCATCGCCGCGTTGGCCGTCTGCCGGCTGGCCGGTTCGACGATCTCGGCGACCAGTGCCTGGAACGCGGGCCGGCACGCGCCCTGACCGGCGCCGACCACGATCGCCGCGGCCGCCATGAGCGGCACGGACCGGCCGAGGCCCAGTGCGATCACCGGCGCGCCGGCCGCCGCCGCGAGCCCGGCCACCAGCACGACGCTCCGGCGGGAGTGCCGGTCGGCGAGCACGCCGCTGACCGGCACCGCGAGCAGGAACCCCACGGTGCGGGCGGCGAGCACCACCCCCAGGCCCGCCGCGCTCAGTTCGCGGGTGAGCACGCCGAGTCCCAGGATGAACGGCAACGCCCAGGTCGCCAGTCCGGATGCCGTGGAACCCAGCCACAGCCGGACGAAACCCGCGTCCCGCAGGACTGATCGCCGGGCGGTTTCCCGCTCGGTGCTGGTCGACGACGTCACCCAGAAGCCTCCGTTCCTGCCTGTTGCCCTTGGTCCGCGACGCTCAGACTAGACGATAATGGTTTTCATTCGTAGTATGGCCCCGGATAGTCGATGCCGCACCAGTTGTCGTCGCGCACCGGAGGAGTCCTCTGTGGACTTGTTGATCGACCAGTTGCCCCCGCCGTTGCCGGCTGAGCGGATCATCGCGCTCAACCGGCCGAAGGCCGACCCGCACAGCGCACGGACCTACGAGTGGAACGGGTGGACCTTCGACGTGCCGCCCGGGGTGTTCCTGCCAGGCGAGACGAGCCGCATGATCCACCAGCGGCTGCTGGACGGCGACATCCCGGTGCGGGGGCGCCGGTACGCGGCCATGGGTGTCGGGCTCGGCGTGGAGGCGGTGGTGGCCGGCCTCGTCGGCGCGCGGGAGATCTACGCGGTCGACGTGCACGCCGGCAGCGTGGACACCGCCGCGCGGCACTACCAGCGCCTGGTCGGCCACCGGGACGACGCCACGTTCGTGCCGGTCGTCGCGGACGTGTTCGACGGGTTCCCCGCCGGCCGCCAGCTCGACGTGATCACGTTCAACCCGCCGGCGGTGAGCCAGACCGTCAGTGACGACCCCGATGTCGTGCGCAACGTGTGCGTGGGCGCGCCGCTGCTGGCGCGGTTCTTCGCCCAGCTCGTCGAGCGCGACCTGCTGGCGCCGGGCGGCGAGGTGGTCCTCATCGCGTCGAACACCGCGGATCTGCGGGCCATCGTCGGCAGCGCGGTCGACCACGGCTTCGTGCCACAGGTGCGCTTGCGGCACGACTGGCAGGACGGCGTGCTCACCTACCTCTTCGGCTTCCGCCGCGGTGACACCACATGAGCGTCGAGCGGCTCATTGGCGCCGTGCTCGCCGGTGAACACGGCACCCCGCCGGCGGACCTGGTGGCCACCAGCGTGTTCTGGCTGCACCACGGCACCCGGCTGGCCGGCGGGAACACCACCTATCGCAACCAGTACCTGCTTGTCCGATGTGGACAGTCGTTCGGCGCGTGCGCGTTCGAGGCGGGGGAGATCGACCAGGACATCTGCCGCGAAGCGTCCGGCAGCACACTCGCCGACCTGCTGCGCGCCGGGCCGCTCCCGCTGCG
The DNA here is from genome assembly GCF_054779715.1 of Actinophytocola sediminis. Classification (NCBI taxonomy): domain Bacteria; kingdom Bacillati; phylum Actinomycetota; class Actinomycetes; order Pseudonocardiales; family Pseudonocardiaceae; genus Actinophytocola; species Actinophytocola sediminis. The sequence continues at coordinate 127,183 of NZ_BAAGXS010000001.1, forward strand.
GATCTGCGCGCTGGACGCCTATCTCGCCGAACTCCAGCCCCACCGGGACGCCCCTGGCGCGGAGGCGGTGCGCCTGCCCGCCGGCACACCCGAGGTGCGCGCGCTGGCCAGGGACGCGGCCGTCGCCGGCCTGCTGGACATCGCGCCGGGCGCGAAGGTCGCGCTCATCGGCGTGGTGAATCCGTTGGTCGCCGCCATTCGCGAGCGGGGCGGCGTGCCGCTGCCGTGCGACCTCAACCTGCGCACCACACAGTGGGGAGAGGTCGTGGCCGAGTCGGCGGCCGAGGTGATCGAGCACGCCGACGCGGTCGTGGCCACGGGCATGACCATCGGCAACGGCACGTTCGACGAGATCCTGCGCCGCTGCCGGGAACGGGCCGTGCCGCTGATCGTGTACGCGCAGACCGGCAGCGCGGTGGCGCGGGCGTTCCTCGGCGACGGGGTGCGCGCGCTGTCGGCGGAGCCGTTCCCGTTCTCCCAGTTCAGCGCCGAGGAGACGACGCTCTACCGCTACCGCGCGGAGTCGCCGGCATGATCGTCGGCGTCGGCCACGCATCGTGTCACCACGGCGAGATTCTGCAGGGTGTCTTCCTGGACGGGGTGGGACAGCCCTGTCCCGGCCTGGTCACCCTGCCGATGTCCGGTCCCGGTGTGCGCGCCGAGTTCACCCCGGGGCCCGGTGACGAGGTCGTGGTGAGCCCGCCGGACCGGGTGAAGGCCGCCAGGGCCGCCGCGCTGGCGATCACCGAATGCGCCCGGCTGACCAGCGGGCCGCGCGGCGGCGGCCGGCTGCGGCTGCACAACGACATCCCGACGGGACTGGGCATGGGCTCCTCGACCGGCGACGTCGTCGCCACCGTGCGCGCGGTGGCGGCGAGCTTCGCGGTGGCGCTGCCGCCCAACACGTTGGCGGAGTTGGCGGTGCGGGCCGAGCACGCCAGCGACCCGCTCATGTTCGACGGCCGGCCCTCGCTGTTCGCCCACCGGGAGGGGCGGGTCATCGAGGACCTCGGCGAGGCCCTGCCGCCCGCCGTCGTGGTCAGCTGTCTGACCGGCGGCGGCCGCCCGGTGGACACGTTGCGGATCCCGCCGCGCGCCTACCGCGACGAGGACCTGCGGGACTTCGAACGGCTGCGCGCCGTGCTGCGCCGCGCGGTCGCCGACGCGGATCTCGCGCTGCTCGGCCAGGTCAGCACCGAGAGCGCGCGGCGCAACCAGCGCGTCCTGCCCAAGGGCGAGTTCGCCGCGCTGGAGGCGATCGGCGCGCGGTCCGGTGCGGCCGGGGTGCAGGTCGCGCACAGCGGCAACGTCGCCGGCCTGCTGTTCGACCCGGCGGCGGCCGACCTCGGCCGGCGGTTGTGGCACTGCCTGCGCGCGCTGGCGAGCCGGGACATCCCGGTCACCCGAATCTTTCGCACCGGCCGATCGGAGAGTACACAGTGGACCGTCACATCGCGGAGGCGATCAGCAGACCGGATCTCGTCGAGCTCGGCGACCGGTTTGTCTGCCTGCGGTTCGAGTCCATGAAGGTGGTCTCCGCGCTGGCCGCCGTGGAGCACCTGCTCGACACCGGCGCGGTGCGTCCCGGCGACACGCTGTTGGACTCCTCCAGCGGCATCTACGCCTACGCGCTCGCGCTGGCCTGCCACCGGTACGGGATGCGGTGCCACATCGTCGGCTCCACCACCGTGGACGAGACATTACGGGCCCAGCTCGCGGTCTTCGGCGCGCACCTGGAGCAGATGGCGCCCTCCACGAGCCTCAAGCTCGACCAGAGCCGACGGGTCGAACGCATCCAGGAGATCCTCCGCGACAACCCCGGCTACCACTGGATGCGGCAGTACCACGACGACATCCACTACCTCGGCTACCGCGCCGTGGCCGAGCGGGTCGGCGACGAACTCGGCGCCGGGCCGCTGACCATCGTCGGCGGCGTCGGCTCCGGCGCGTCGACCGGGGCGCTGGCGGGCTATCTGCGCCAGCGATCAGCGGACGTGGCGCTGGTCGGGGTGCAGCCGTTCGGCAGCGTCACCTTCGGCAGCCAGCACGTCGCCGATCCGGACATCATCATCGCCGGCATCGGCAGTTCCATCCCGTTCGGCAACGTCGACCACACCCGCTACGACACCATGCACTGGACCGGGTTCACCGCCGCGCTCGCCGGCACGATCGACCTGCTGCGCGAGCACGCCGTGTTCGCCGGGCTCTCCACCGGGGCGGCCTACCTCGCCGCGCACTGGGAACGCCGCCACCGAGCGGACCGCACGACCCTGTTCATCGCGGCCGACACCGGACACCGCTACGTCGACGCCGTGTTCGCCCACCACCGGGACGCGGTCCCGATCCGCGACCTCGCCCCGGTCACGGTGTCCACACTGGACGACCTGACGCTGCCCTGGTCACGCATGAACTGGAACCGCGCCCCGGCCCCGGGTTAGTGCGCTGAAGGACGCCTTCATCGCATCGGGCCGGCCTCGCAGGACGCGCAGGTGCCGAACACCTCGACGGTGTGGCTGACGTCGGTGAAGCCGTGCTCCTCGGCGACTTGTCGCGTCCAGCGCTCCACCGCCGGGCCGGCGACCTCGACGGTGTGCCCGCAGGCGTGGCAGACCAGGTGATGGTGGTGGCGCTCGGAGCAGCGGCGGTAGACCGCCTCACCGCTGTCGATGCGCAGCATGTCGATCTCGCCGGCGTCGGCCAGCGACTGGAGGGTGCGGTACACGGTCGTCAGCCCGATGTCCGCGCCGCCTGCCCGGAGCTTCTCGTGCAGCTCCTGGGCCGACCGGAACTCGTCGATCTGCTCGAGCAGGCTCGCCACCGCGGCCCGCTGCCTGGTCGCCCGCTGCCCCGGCACGGCAGGGGTTGATCGACCGTTGCCCACCACTCCTCCAAGAACCTGACGACCATGCGGATCAACAGACGGTATACCACGGTCGACCACCCGAATTCCCGGCGTCCGGTTGCCTGATTGTGTCTACTCGGCGTAATATTCCCGTTACTCTGTTGAACCGTTTCAACGGATTGATCTTCGGTCTGGCAATCGGCGGGGGTTGCCGCGCGAAATCAGGAACAACTGGACGGGCACATTGTCGAAACGGGTTCGAAGCGCTTCGACATTGATTCGACACTGATTCGACCCCTACCCGAGAAAGGTTCGTGCAATGGCGCACAATCGACGAAGTATGAAGGCGGGCATCCTGATCGCGGCGATGGTGGGCGCGCTGGTCAGCCTGCCGCACGCCGCGGCCGCCGCCCCCGCTCCCGCCCCCGCTCCCGCTCCCGCTCCCGCCGAGCCCGGCATCGCGGCGGACTGCGGCGCCGGGACGTTCCACGCCGAGGCGTACCTGAACGGCAGCACCTGGACCGCCCGCCGCGGCGGCACGACCGTCTACACCGGAACCGACATGCGCGCGGCCGTGCAGGCGGCGGTGAGCAGCCTCACCGCCGGGCGCACCAGCAAGGAGCGGGTCGTGGTCTGGCAGGGCGGGACCATCAGTGCCGGATCGCGGATCTCGTTGCCCAGCTACACCGTGCTGGACTCGTGCGGCACGATCAACGTGACCGGCTCCGGCTCCGGCGACCAGGCGCCGGTCTACTCGCGGGGCACCACCGACGTCGAGGTGCAGCACCTGTACCTGACCGGCGCCCCGCTGTACGGCGTCTTCATGCGCAACGTCACCAACGTCGTGCTCGGCCAGATCGACATGCGGCTGTCGGGCGGTCTCGGCATCCGCATCGACAACCGCGGCGACACCAGCGTGCGCAGCCGCAACATCCGGATCGACAACGTGTACGTCTCCGGCTCCGGCACCCACGGCGTGGAGACCTACGGCGTGGACGGGCTGAACATCGGCACGGTCACCGCGCGCAACACGCGCGACTCCGGCCTGCTGCTGAACGACACGATCAACGCGACGGTCGGCACGGTGGACGCGGAGAACGCGGGCACCGGCACCGGGTACGCCGCGTTCCGGGTGGCCAACCGCAACGGCCGGATCAACAACAGCTATCCCACCAACGTCCGGGTCGGCCTGGTGCGGGCGCGGGGCGGCGGCCGGGGCATCTTCTGTGTCTCGGAGAGCGGCGGGCTGGTCGTCGACCGGGTCGACATCGCGAACACCGGCAACAACGCGATCCTGGTCGAGAACTGCTACAACGTCACCATCGCCGGGCAGAGCGGCACCATCTCCGGTGGCGGCGGCATCAGGCTCGCCGCGCGCACGGAGTTCGCCAACAACTCCGACATCTACATCCAGAACATGACGGTGACCAACAACTCGATCCAGGAAAGCCCCTGCGGCAACAACACGGTGTTCCGCGGCCTCACGCTGAACAACACGAGCATGAACGTGTGCAGCTGACCCGGCGCCGGCCAATGCCCTGAATGGGTCGTTCGGGACGCTCACCGTCTCGAGCGACCCATTCGGGGCATGCGCCTAGCGGAAAACGTGTGGACAATTGTGCGCAGTGTGTGGATTATGGCGTCCTCCTGCGCGCGGAAATGGCGACGTCGGCCCAGGTCGCCGTGGATGTCTTGACAATGGATCGCGCCCGGTCCTAACTTCCCTTGCGAAGGCGCCCTCGAAACGTTTCATTTTCAGGAAAGCGCTTACCGTGGCTCGCGATGAGGTGTCGCCATGAGGTGTCGTAGCGGAGTCCGTCGACTGGTGGCCGGCGCGGCCGCGGTCGTGACGACAACGGCCCTGCTCACCGGCGCGGCCACGGCCGCGCCCCCGGACCACGGCCGGCACGGCCCCCAACTCGAGCACCTGGACCGCGGCCTGGTCGCCGCCACCACCGAGGACGGCGTGTTCCTCAGCTGGCGACTGCTCGGCGACGAGGTCACCGGGCACACCGCCACCGGCATGGCGGGTGTGGACTTCCACGTCCACCGGGACGGGCGGCGGATCGCGACGGTCACCGACAGCACCAACTACCTCGACCGCGACGGCTCGCCGGCGGCCACCTACCGGGTGACCGCCACCGGCGGCGACCACCGCGCCGGCGCGGAGGTGTCGCCGTGGTCGGCCGGGTACCACGACCTGCCGCTGCGCCGGCCCGACGGCGGGGTCACCCCGGCCGGTGAGCCGTACACCTACCGGGCCAACGACATGAGCGTCGGCGACGTGGACGGCGACGGCCAGTACGAGTACGTCGTCAAATGGGACCCGACCAACCAGAAGGACGTCTCCCAGCGCGGCTACACCGGTCCGGTGTACCTCGACACCTACGAACTGGACGGCACCCTGCGCCACCGCATCGACCTCGGCGTCAACATCCGGGCCGGGGCGCACTACACCCAGTTCCTGGTCTACGACTTCGACGGCGACGGCCGCGCGGAGATGATGTTCAAGACCGCGCCCGGCACCAGGGTCACCACCTACCGCGAGAACGGCACGGTCGCCGCCGAGCGGTACATCACCATGCCGAAGGCGGACCTCCGCGCGGGCCACACCCACCACGACGACTACCGGCTCAGCGCCGATGGCTACTACCGGCACGTCGTCGAGCTGTTCCTCGGCTGGCACGAACACCCGGAGGTCGTGGCCGGGAACTGGCCGGCGACCCTGGAGGAGGCCTTCGGCATCGAGCCGCGCTTCGCCTATCCGCTCGCCCGCGCCGACGCCGAGGCACTCGCCGACCACTTCATCGACGTCTACGCCCCGAGCCGCAGCTCCCGCAACCTGCTCCGGGAGTTCGAGGGGTTCATTGTGGACGGTCCGGAGTACCTGACGGTGTTCGACGGCGCCTCCGGCCGGGAGCTGCAGACCATCCGGTACAAGCCAGCACGCCACGACGACGGCCTGATGTGGGGCGACTACGCCCTGCCGAGGATCGAGCCGGCCAACCGGGTCGACCGGTTCCTCGCCACCGTGGCCTACCTGGACGGCCGCCGCCCGGCCGCGGTGTTCGCCCGCGGCGTCTACACCAGGACCACGCTCGTGGCCTACACCTGGACCGGCAAGCGGCTCAGGGAGAACTGGTACGTCGACAGCGACTGGGTGCCGATGACCAACCCGTTCAACTACCCGGTGCACAACAAGGACGGCCTGGACCCCGAGTTCGGCACGATCACCACCCAGGGCGGCCACTCGCTGTCGGTGGCCGATGTGGACGGTGACCGCAAACAGGAGATCGTCTACGGCGGCGCCACGATCGACCACGACGGCAGCCTGCGGTACAGCTCGTTCGCCGTGCTGCCGCCCGGCAGCAACAATCCCGGCCTGCTCGACCGGATCGGCCACGGCGACGCGCTGCACGTGACCGACATCGACCCGAACCGCCCCGGCCTGGAGATCCACATGGTGCACGAGGGCGCGCGCTCGGCACCCTACGGCCACACGCTGCGCGACGCGGCGACCGGCGAGGTGCTCTACGGCGCGTACTCCGGTGTGGACACCGGCCGGGGCATGGTCGGCGACGTGGTGCCCGAGGAGCCGGGCCTGGAAACCTGGTCCTCCCAGGCAGAACAGGGCGCCTCCGACGACGCCGGGCTGTACACCGCCGACGGCCGGCTGCTCGGCGCCGAGACACCCGGAACGAACCAGAGCATCCGGTGGGCCGCGGACATGACCACCCAGATCGTCAACGGCGCCGACGCGGAGACCACCGAGACCCCGACCATCGACGACTGGCGGCGCGGCACGCTGCTGACCGCGACCGGCACGCTCACCAACAACCACACCAAGGGCAACCCGAGCCTGGTCGCCGACATCCTCGGCGACTGGCGCGAGGAGTTGGTGGTGCGCACCGAGGACAGCACCGCGGTGCGGATCTACCTGAGCACCGAGGTGACCGACCGGAAGATGTACACGCTCATGCACGACCAGCAGTACCGGGCCGAGGTGGCGCGCCAGCAGACGGTCTACAACCAGCCGTCCTACCCCGGCTTCTACCTCGCGTCCGACACCGACTGGGCCAGCGTCCCGGTGCCCGAGTTCTGGACTCCCGGACGGCCGTCATGACCTTTTCCCTGCCACGGATTCACTGACACGGAAGGAAACCATGGTGCGACGACCTGGACAACGCCGTCCCCGCCGGGCGGTGGCGCTCACCGTGGCGGCCGGCCTCGCGCTGTCGGCCTGCGGGGGCACCGCGCCGGAGAACGCCGAGCTGTCCGACGAACCCGTCACCATCCGCGCCACCTGGTGGGGTTCCGACGAGCGACACCAGCGAACCCAGCAGGTGATCGACCTGTTCGAGGACGAGTACCCGAACATCACCATCAAGGGCGAGTTCAAGGAGTGGACCACCTACTGGGACAGCCTGGCGACCACGGTCGCGGCCAACGACGCGCCCGACGTCATCCAGATGGACGAGCTGTACCTGGCCTCCTACGCCGAACGCGGCGCCCTGCTCGACCTCGGCACGGTCAGCAAGCACCTGGACCCGAGCACCTTCGACGACGACGTGCTCGCGACCGGCGAGGTCGACGAGACGCTGTACGCCGTGCCGGCCGGCCTGACCGCCTACTCGATCGTGGTCAACGCCGATCTGTTGGCGCAGTACGGGATTCCGATGCCCGACGACGACACCTGGACCTGGGAGGACCTCAAGTCGATCGGCGCGCGGGTCTCGGCGGCCGGCGGCGGGAAGGTCACCGGCGTGCAGTCCTGGGGCTTCGACACCGGCGGCGTGCAGATCTGGGCCAGGCAGGCAGGCGAGTCCCTGTACGACGACGAGGGCAACGTGGCGATCGCCCCCGAGGTGCTCGCCGACTTCTGGACCTATCTCGCGGACCTGGCCGCCGATGGCGTCGCGCCCTCCCCGGCGGTGACCGTCGAGCGGCAGAACGCCGGTCTTGACCAGTCCGGCACGGCCACCAACACGTCGGTGTTCGGCACCTGGTGGAACACCCAGCTCACCTCGCTGACCGCGGCCAGCGGCAGCGATCTGCGGTTGCTCAAGCTCCCGGGGGAGTCGGCGCGGGCAGGCGGCTACCACAAGCCGTCGATGTACTGGACGGTCTCCTCCCGCAGCGAGCATCCCGCCGAGGCGGCGCTGTTCGTCGACTTCCTCACCACCAGCGAGGAGGCCGCGGGCATCATGCTGACCGACCGCGGTGTCCCGTCCAGCGACCAGATCCGGCAGTCGGTGTCTGCCGAACTGGCCGCGCCGGACCAGGCGGCGGTGACCTACCTCGAGGAGATGGCGGTGGCCGGCCCGCCGCGGCTGACGCCCAACGGCGCGAGCAACATCGAGGAGATCCTGCAACGACATTCCGAGCAGGTCCTGTATGGACAGTTGACGCCGGAGCAGGCGGCCACGTCGTTCATCGCCGAGCTGCAGGCAGAGATCGACGGGGCGGCATGACCGCTGGCGGAGCGGTTCCGTGGTTACCGAGCTGAGCAGGCTCGGTAGGCGGCGACCGAGCGGCGAACGGAAGGACAACCTCACCGCCTACCTGTTCTTGACGCCGTGGCTGCTCGGGCTGCTGCTGATCACGATCGGGCCGATGGGGGCGTCGCTGTATCTCGGCTTCACCGACTACAACCTGTTGCAGGCACCGGAATGGGTCGGGTTCGACAACTTCGCCAGGATGGTGGCCGACGAGCGGCTGCACAACTCCCTGCGGGTGACCTTCACCTATGTGCTGGTGTCGGTGCCCGCGCAGCTGGCGCTGGCGCTGCTGCTCGCGGTGGTGCTCGACCGCGGCGTGCGCGGGATGGCGTTCTACCGCTCGATCTTCTACCTGCCGTCGCTGCTCGGGTCGAGCGTGGCGATCGCCATCCTGTGGCGCCAGATCTTCGGCGCCGACGGACTGGTCAACCAGGTGCTCGGCCTGTTCGGCATCGAGGGCAGGGGTTGGATCTCCGACCCGAGCTCCGCACTGTCCACTTTGATCGTCCTCAATGTCTGGACGTTCGGCGCGCCGATGGTGATCTTCCTCGCCGGGCTGCGGCAGATCCCCCGGATGTACTACGAGGCGGCCGCGGTGGACGGCGCCGGTGCGCTGCGCCGGTTCCGGAGCATCACACTGCCACTGCTGACCCCGATCATCTTCTTCAACCTGGTGCTGCAGATCATCCACGCGTTCCAGTCGTTCACCCAGGCGTTCGTGGTGTCCGGCGGGACCGGCGGACCGTCGGACTCGACGATGTTCTACACGTTGTACCTGTACAGCCGCGGCTTCGGGAACTTCGACATGGGGTACGCATCGGCGATGGCGTGGTTCCTGCTGGTGATCGTCGCGGTCTTCACCGCGGTGAACTTCTTGTTCGCCAGGTTCTGGGTGTTCTATGAGGACTAGGACCCGCCCGGTGCGCTCGGCGCTCAAACACCTGGCCCTGCTCGCCGCGGCCGCGCTGATGCTGTATCCGGTGATCTGGATGGTGATCAGCTCGCTGCGCCCCAGCGACGAGATCTTCCGCTCGCCCGGACTGTTGCTGGACAACCTGGACCTGAGCAACTATCCGACCGGCTGGGACGCGCTGGCCCACCCGTTCAGCCGGTACCTGGTCAACTCCGCGATCGTCGTCCTCGGCGCGATCGTCGGCAACCTGGTGTCCTGCTCGATGGCGGCCTACGCGTTCGCCCGCCTGGAGTTCCGCGGCAAGAAGATGCTGTTCGCCATCATGCTGATGACGATCATGCTGCCGATCCACGTGGTGATCGTGCCGCAGTACGTGATGTTCTCGCAGCTGGACTGGGTGAACACGTTCCTGCCGCTGATCGTGCCGAAGCTGTTGGCCACCGACGCGTTCTTCGTGTTCCTGATGGTGCAGTTCATCCGCGGCATCCCGCGCGAGCTCGACGACGCTGCCAGGATCGACGGCTGCGGCCGGGCGGGCATCTTCCTGCGGGTGATCCTGCCCCTGATGACCCCCGCCCTCGCGACCACCGCGATCTTCACGTTCATCTGGACCTGGAACGACTTCTTCAGCCAGCTGATCTTCCTGACCGACCCGGAGATGTACACGGTGCCGGTGGCCCTGCGCACCTTCATCGACGCGACCACCGGCACCTCCTGGGGTTCACTGTTCGCCATGTCGGTGGTGACGCTGCTGCCGGTGTTCCTGGCCTTCCTGATCGGTCAGCGTTACCTGGTAAGGGGAATCGCCACGACCGGCATCAAGTAGCCGCGCCCACCGCGCGGCCGGTGATGAGGAACTGCGGCTGGACCTCGTGGCCGTCGGCGACGCCGAAGCGGCGGTCGAGGTCGAGGATCTCCGCCAGCGGCGTGACCGTGACGTCGGTGAAGCCCGCGTCCCGGACCAACTCGGCGGTCGCCTCGATGCTGGTGGCCTCGGCCAGTGGCAGCACGGACAGCACGTCGGAGTCGTAGGTCTCCGTGAACGACGACGTCCGCTCGGCGCCGCCGGCCGGGAACCAGGTGCTGTCGACGGCGGCGAGCAGCCCGCCCGGCGTGAGCAGCGCCCGCCAGTTCCGCACCGCCTGCTCGGTCATCCGCAGCGTCCACAGCACATACCGGCTGGTGACGACATCGAAGCTGCCGGCGGGAAAGTCCGGCGCGACGGCGTCGCCGAGCCGCAGCTCGGGCGGGTTCGGCGACACCGCGGCCTTCGCGCGGGCCCTGGCGAGCATCCCCTCGGCGAGGTCGATGCCGACGACGTCGTAGCCGAGGCCGGCCAGCAGCAGGGAGACGTGCCCGGTCCCGGTGCCGACGTCGAGCACCCTGGCGGGCGGGGCCGGCAACGCCCGACGCCACACCGCGGTCCAGCCGGCGCGGATGGCCGGGTTCTCGATCTGCCTGACCTGGTGGGCGTCGTAGGAGTCCGCGCGCCGCGACCAGTACCGGTTGATGCTGTCCTGCGCGGCCAGGGTGCGGTCGGTCATGCGGGGGCTCTCCTGGAGTCGAGGGGGCGGAACAGCAGTTGGAGGCCGTCGTCGGTGGCGATGCGCTGGACGCCGATGCCGTACACCGGCTCCAGCACCGCCGGCGTCAGGACCTCGTCGGGGGTGCCGGTGGCGGCGACCCGGCCGGCGTCGAGCAGGACGAGCTCGTCGCAGTAGCGGGCGGCGAGGTTGAGGTCGTGCAGCACCACCACGGTCGTGACGCCCAGGTGGCGGACCAGGTGCAGCACCTCGTGCTGGTAGCGGATGTCCAGGTGGTTGGTCGGCTCGTCGAGCAGCAGGTGGTCGGCCTGCTGCGCGAGCGCCCTGGCGATGAGCACGCGCTGCTTCTCCCCGCCGGACAGCCCGGCGAACACCCGGTCGGCCAGCTGCCGGACGCCGACCCTGGCCAGCGCGGCCGCGGCGATGCGGTGGTCCTCGCCGCCGGGGCGCTGAAAGGTTGTCAGGTGTGGCGCGCGGCCGAGCAGCACGATGTCGGCCACCGTCAGCGGCAGCTCGCCGGCGCCCTCCTGCGCGACCACCGACAGCCTCCTGGCCAACTCGCGTGCCCTGAGCTCGCCGATCGGTGTCTCGTCCAGCGTGACCAGGCCGGCGCGCGGGCTCAGCGCGGCGTAGAGCGTGCGCAGCAACGTGGTCTTGCCGCTGCCGTTCGGGCCGATCAGCCCGACGACCTGACCCGGCTCGACGGTCAGCTGGACCTCGTCGAGGACCAGGGCGCGACCGTAGGTGAACGAGACGCCCTCGGCGGTGATCACTGGCCGGCGCCGAAGCGTTCGGTGATGCGCGCCAGCCCGTCCACCGACAGCGGCGTCGGCGGTTCGGTGAAGTTGAACAGCTGGACCAGGACCGCGTCGTCGCGCAGGGCCCGGAGGCTTTCCGCGCCCGGCAGGCTGTCGACCGCGGCGCGCACCTGGGCGGGGTCGCCGTCGACGTGGAGCAGCACCAGCACGTCGGGGTCGGCGGCGATGAGCCGCTCGGTGGTCACCTCGAAGACCCGCTCGTCGATGTCGCCGAAGACGTTCGTGAAGCCGGCCGCCGCCAGCTGTGGGTGGGCCATGCTCCGGTTGCCGTAGGCGTAGCCGCTGCCGCCGCCGACGGTGGGGAACAGCACGGCGGCGGTGCGCTCCGGCTGCCCCTTGGCCGACGCCTCGACCTCACCGACGCGTGCACGCAGGTCGGTGACCAGCGTCGCGGCCCGCTCGTTGCGGTCGAAGATCCGGCCGTAGAGCTCGACCTGCTCGTAGATGTCGTCGAAGGTGGTCGCGTCCACGCCGTCGGGGCAGGACACCGGCTGCATCAGCGCCTTGATGTCCGAGGCCGCCAGGCTCTCCCGGGAGATGCCGTCGGGCAGGCCCAGCACCAACTCCGGTTGCTGGGCGATGATGGCCTCCTGTGAGATCTGCAGGTGCCCGCTCTCGTCGAGATCCTCGCCGAGCGACTCGATGCCGGCGATCGCCGTGTTGGTCTCCGCGTCGTAGTACTCCTCGGGGAACGCGCCCGCCCGCAGCACGGCCGTGTCGAGTACGCCCAGCGCGTGCAGGATCGTGACCGGCGCGCTCTCCAGCAACGCGATCCGTTCCGGCGGCTCGGCGAACGCCACGTCGACGCCGCAGTTCCGCACGGTCAACGGGTACTGGGTGTGGCCGTCGGCGCCAACCGCCGGGGTGTCGGCCGCGCCCGCGCTGTCGGTGGTGGCGCAGGCGGAGGCCAGCAGGATCAGCATCAGCAGTGGCGTCAGGATCCGCGGTCCGCGCCTGGGAAACATGGGACTCCTTGGGGTGTTCGAGGGTCAGGTACTGGCCGCGTGGAAGCGCCGGACGAGGATCAGCAGGAACGGCGCGCCGACGAGCGCGGTGATGATGCCGATGGGCAACTCACGCGGCTCCAGCAGCGTGCGCGCGGCGACATCGGCCCACACCAGGAAGATCGCGCCGACCAGCGCGGCCACCGGGACGACCCGGCCGTGCGCCGCGCCGATGAACCGGCGGGCGACGTGCGGGATGACCAGGCCGACGAACCCGATGCCGCCCGAGGCCGCGACGACCGAGCCGACACACAGCGACACCAACACCAGCAGCCACACGCGGAACCGGGTCGGCGGCACGCCGAGGGTGTGCGCGGTCTCGTCGCCGATGGCCAACGCGTCCAGCCTGCGCCCCCAGACCATCAGCACGACGACCGTCAGGCAGACCACCACGGCGACGACGGCCAGCGGCAGTGACCACCTGGCCAGGCCGAGCGAGCCGAGCAGCCAGAACATCACCGACCGTGCGCCCTCGGCCGAGTCGGCGGCGAAGATCAGGAAGCTGGTGGCCGCGTAGAGCGCGTAGCCGACCGCGACGCCGGCCATCAGCAGGCGCAGCGACGTGATCCGGCCACCCGCCCTGGCCACCAGGAACACCGCGACCGACGCGCCGAGCGCGCCGAGGAACGCGCTGACCGACAACGCGTTCTCGCCGAACCCCGCGCCAAGGCCGAAGAGGATGGCCGCCGCCGCGCCGGTGGACGCGCCGGAGGTGACGCCGAGCAGGTACGGGTCGGCCAACAGGTTGCGGACCATGGCCTGCAGCGCCACGCCACAGACGGCCAGACCGGCGCCCACCAGCGCGCCGAGGACCACCCGTGGCAGCCGGACCCGCCAGACGATCGAGTCCTGCGCGGCGGTCCAGTCCACCTCCGCCGGCCAGCCGGCGAGGTGGTGGCCCACGATCCGCGCGACCGTGGTGGGGGAGATCGCCACCGCGCCAAGGCCCACCGCGAGCACCATGGTCACCAGCAACCCGGCCGACAGGCCGCCGATCCACCACGCGGTCGACCGCCGCCGCGCGGCATGCCCCAGGTCGTCGTCGGCGTCCACCTGCTCCGTCGCCGACAACAGCTGATGCCACATAGTGGCAACAGCGTAGATGGTGCGACAGTGGCGGGTCTGTAACGCTCGCCACAGCGACGGCGGCGGCACTCCGCCAGTCGGGTCATTTTCGTTGCCCTGTGTCTGAAGTGGCCTTACGGTGGAGACGCGGCCCGGGGTCACTGTCCACATCGGAGTCCCGCCGGCGGTGCCTACGCACCGGCCGGACCCGGATCTACGTAGTTTTCGCCGACGCGATGACGCCGCCCGCCGCGGGAACGTAGCTCCCGTGAGACGTCGTACTTTGTTAAAGGGCATCGGGATCGGACTTGGGGGCGTGGTCGTCGCCGGCGGCGGTGGCTACGGGATCTACTTCGCCGCGGCGAAGCAGGACACCGTCGGCGAGATCGCCTTCGACAACCCCTTGCTGATTCCGCCACTGGCCGAGTCAACCGGCGGCGCGTCCGGCGCCCGGGTGTTCGCGCTCGACCTCCAGGCGGGCGAGACCCGGTTCAAGGACGGGCCGGCCACCCAGACCTGGGGGGTGAACGGCACCTACCTCGGCCCGACCATCCGCGTCCGGCGGGGCGAGCGGGTCGAGTTCGCCGTGCGCAACGGTCTGGACCAGGACACCTCGCTGCACTGGCACGGCATGCACCTGCCGGCGGTGATGGACGGTGGCCCGCACCAGATCGTCCCGGCCGGGGAGACCTGGCAGCCACAGTGGACGGTCGACCAGCCGGCCGCGACGCTGTGGTACCACCCGCATGTGCACGGCTCGACCGCCGACCACACCTACCGGGGCCTGACCGGGTTGTTCATCGTCGACGACGAGGAGGCCGAGGCGCTGAACCTGCCGTCGGAGTACGGCGTCGACGACCTCCCGATGATCGTCCAGGACCGGGCCTTCGACGGCGACAACCAGTTCGACCAGCCGGTCCCGCTCGGCGGCTCGCTCGGCGTGATCGGGGACGAGATCCTGGTCAACGGCACGATGGGCCCGTACGTCGAGGTCAGCACGAAGCTCGTGCGGCTGCGGCTGCTGAACGGGTCCAACGCGCGGCTGTACAACTTCGGCTTCGCCGACAACCGCGAGTTCTCGGTGGTCGCCACGGACGGCGGTCTGCTGGCCGAGCCGTGGCGGACCGACCGGCTGTACCTCTCGCCGGGGGAGCGCGCCGAGATCGTGGTGGCCTTCGAGGCGGGGGAGCAGGTCGAACTGCGCTCCTACCCCTCCGAGCACGGCGGCACACTGGGCAGGCTCGACGGCTTCGACGACGTGCTCGACATCTGCCAGTTCCGCGCCGGGGACACCCTGGCCGAGGACACCGAGATCCCCGCGGTACTCGGCGCGGAACCGGATCTCGCCGGCGAGCGGGTCGCCGAGGAACGCGCCTTCACGCTCGCCTCGGACCAGATCAACGGCAAGGCGATGGCGATGGACCGCATCGACTTCGGGGTAAGGGAGAACACCGTCGAAGTCTGGGAAGTGGTCAACGACAACGGTTTCCTGCACAACTTCCACGTGCACGACGTGCAGTTCCAGGTGTTGACCGTGGACGGCGAGGCGCCGGAACCGGTGCTGCGCGGGTGGAAGGACACCATCCTGCTGCTGCAGGGGAAGCGCTACCGGCTGGCGCTGCGCTTCCGCGACCACACCGACCCCAACATCCCGTACATGTACCACTGCCACCTGCTGCAGCACGAGGACAACGGGATGATGGGTCAGTTCGTCGTCCTCGGCGATGGCGAGCAGGTCGGCGTCGTGCCGCAGCACCACCACTCCTGACCTTTCCGCTCGCCATTCGGGTGAGCGGCCCCACATCGAACACAACATCGAGGACACCTATGTATGTCTCCAGGTCGCCACGCCGCTCCGTCATGAAGCTCGCCGCCGCGGCCGTCGGCGTGGCCATCGCGGCCGCCGGCTGTGGATCCGACGGCGAGGACCAGAGCGCGGGCGCCACGGACATCGGCACCCCCACCACCACGTCGTCCGCGCCGACCGAGCAGGTCACGGACAAGGAGTGCGGTGGGACCAGCATCGACCACGAGGCGGCGGTCACCCGTTCGTCCGAGATCGTGATCGACGCGTCCCTCCAGCGGGTCTGGGACGTGCAGACCGACGTGGAGAGCTGGACCACGTGGCAGCGCGCGATCACGACCATCGAGCGGCTCGACCCCGGCGCTCTCTCCGCCACCTCGCAGTTCCGGTGGACCACCCCGGTGCCCGCCTCGCCGTACACCAAGGCCGACACCCTGACGATCACCTCCAGCGTCCAGCAGCTGGAGCCCGGCAAGTGCGTGATCTGGCAGGGACCCGCGGTCGGCAAGGCGATGACCATCGACATGGGAGTCCACCTGTGGATCTTCACCGAGACCGCCGAGGGCACCCACGTGTACACCGAGGAGTCCTGGGACGCCGAGCTGCTGAGGTCGCTGAAGGGCGCGGACTACGACGCCGTGGCCGACATGCTCGGTGGCGGCCTGGACCTGTGGCTACAGGACCTCAAGACCACCGTCGAAACTCCCGCCAGCTGAACCTCCCCGGGAGCCTCTTTCCCGTCTCGCTACCGTATGCGCCGTGCGCACGTTGGCTCCCGTTCGCGGTCCACTGCTCGGCCGGCAGCACGAGACGCGGTGCCTGGACGAGCTGACCGGCGCGGTGCGGGAGGGCCACGGCGGTGCCCTGGTCCTGCGGGGCGAGGCGGGGATCGGCAAGAGCTCGCTGCTGGCGCACGCCGAACGGGCCGCTGCCGGGTTCCGGGTGGTGCACGCGTCCGGGTCGCAGATCGAGGCGGAGCTGCCCTTCGCCGCGCTGCACCAGCTCTGCCTCCCGATGCTCGCCCACCTCGACGACCTGCCCGCCGGGCACCGCCAGGCGCTCGAGGTCGCGTTCGGGCTGGCGACCGGGGTGCCCGACGTGCTCCGGATCGGCCTGGCGGCACTGGGGCTGCTGGCCGCGGCGGCCCAGGAACATCCGGTGCTGTGCATAGTCGACGACGCGCAGTGGCTGGACGCGGCCTCGTCGGCGGCCATGACGTTCCTCGCCAGGCGAATCTCCATCGAGCCGATCGCCATGGTGCTCGCCGTCCGCACGCCAGGCGGGGTGGGCGAGCTGAACGTCCTGCCGAGCCTGACCATCGACGGGCTGCGGGACGCGGACGCGCGGGCGCTGCTGGCCGCGCAGAGCCACGAGACGCTCGACGAGCAGGTGCGTGACCGGCTCGTGGCCGAGTCCAGGGGCAACCCGCTTGCCCTGCTCGCCCTGCCGAGGGCGGGCGGGTTCGCCCCGCCGGAGACCACCTCGGCGCCCACCAGGGTCGAGCGCGAGTTCCAGGCCACGCTGGCCGGCCTGCCGGCCGCGGCGCGGCGGCTGCTCACCATCGCCAGTGCCGACCCGACCGGTGACCCCGGGCTGCTGTGGCCCGCCGCGCAGCGCCTCGACCTCGACGTGCCGACCGTCGGCGCGGCTGCGGCGGCCACCGGGCTGGTCGAGTTCGGCACCCGCGTGCGCTTCTTCCACCCGCTGGCGCGGACCGCGGCCTACGAGGCCGCCGAGGCCGGCGAGCGCAGGCTGGCGCACCGGGTGCTCGCCGAGGTCACCGACCCGGTCACCGACCCGGACCGGCGTGCCTGGCACCGCGCCCAGGCCGCCGCCGTCCCCGACGACGACGTCGCCGCCGAGCTGGCGCGCTCGGCCTCCCGCGCCCAGGCGCGGGGCGGCGTCGTGGCCGCGGCCGCCTTTCTCGAACGCGCGGCGGAGCTGACCATGGACCCGGCCGGCCGGATCGAACGGACCTTCGCGGCCGCGCGCGCACACCTCGACGCCGGCGCCGCCGACCGGGCCGCCGACCTGCTCACCACCACCGAGGGCGCGGGTCTGGACGAGCACCAGCTGGCGGAGGCCGACCTGCTGCGGGGCCGGATCGCGTTCGTCCGGGTCGGCGACCACGACGGTCCAACGTTCATGCTGCGCGCCGCGCGCCGGCTCGCGCCGCTGGACCCCGAGCGCTCCCGCGAGTGCTACCTGGAAGCACTCGAGATGAGCCTGCTCGTCGGGCGCGCGACCGGGGTGATGGACCGGGTGCTGGCCGAGGCGGCGTCCTCGCCGCCGCACGCCCCGGACGTCCTGGACGCGCTGACCACGCTGTACGCGGACGGGCACCGCGCGGCGGTGCCGCTGATCCGCGAGGCGCTGGACGGCCCGGCCGGCCCGCTGTGGACCGGGCATCCCGCGCTCGCCAGCTCGCTGGCCGCCGAGCTGTGGGACCCGCACACCCACGCGACGATCACCGAGTGGCTGCTCAAGAGCGGCCGCGAGTCCGGCTCACCGCTGGTCCTGCGGCTGGGCCTGGCCCAGTCCGCCCTCGCCGCGGTGCTGATGGGTGACCTGGACCGGGCGATGGCCGCGATCGCCGAGGAGGAGGCGATCGCCGACGCGGTCGGTGGGGCGCCGACCATCTACCACCGGCTGCCGCTGGCCGCGGCGCGCGGCCGGCGCGGCGCGGCGACCGCGCTGTTCGAGTCGGTCACGGCGATGGCCGGCGACATGGGACAGCTGGTCGCCAACGTGCACTGGGCGGGCGCCGTGCTGCACAACGGCCTGGCCGAGTATCCGGCGGCACTGGCCGCCGCCCGGCGGGCCGCCGCGCACGGCGACCTGTTCATCGCCGGCATCGCCCTGCCGGAGCTGGTGGAGGCGGCCGTGCGGTGCGGCGAGCACGACGCCGCGGTCGCCGCGCTGGCGTCGCTGACCGAACGCACCGCCGCCAGCGGGACCCCGTCCGGCCTGGGCATCGCGGCCTACGCGCGGGCCATGGTGACCGGCGAGGAGGACGACTACCGGGAAGCCATCGACCACCTCGCCGACAGCCCGCTGCTGCCCTACCGGGCCAGGGCCCACCTGCTGTACGGGGAGTGGCTGCGCCGCCAGGGCCGCCGGCAGGACTGCCGGCCCCACCTGCGAACCGCGCACGAGCTGCTGTCCGGGGCCGGGCTCGAGGCCTTCGCCCGGCGGGCGGCCGACGGGCTGCGCGCCACCGGCGAGACCGCGCGCGGCCGCTCCGGCCACGCCCGTGACCAGCTCACCATGCAGGAGCTGCACATCGCGCGGCTGGTCGCCACCGGCGCGACGTCCAAGGAGGTCGCTGGCCGGCTGTTCATCAGCCCCCGCACCGTCGACACCCACCTGCGCAACATCTTCCGCAAGCTCGGGATCAGCT
>NZ_BAAGXS010000002.1:0-129054 GCF_054779715.1 Actinophytocola sediminis
TCCGTCCAAATCGGACGCCTACGCCGCATCCCTACAACCGCACTCGACACCTACGCCACACAACTCACCACCCAACACGCGGCCTAACCACGGCTGTACCAAAGAGGGGGTTGATCACCGCCGTAGACCAACCCCCCTTTTTTGGTACAGCCTCTTTCCTCACACCACAAACCGGCCGGGGCGAAGCTATGCCCAAAACCGACCCGGAAAGGAACCACACTCCCAATGCCACGCAAGAAACGCGCCGAAGGAACACGCGCGCCCAACGGAGCCTCAACCATCTACCTCGGCACAGACGGCAAATGGCACGGACGCGTAACAATGGGTGTTCGCGATAACGGCACACCGGACCGGCGACACGTCGAACGCAAAACTGAGGCGGAGGTAATCCGTGGCGTGCGCGCCCTCGAACGGGAACGTGACAGCGGGAAGGCCCGAAAAGCTGGCGGTGGTAAATGGACCGTTGAGAAATGGCTACTCCATTGGTTCGAACACATCGCGCAGCCAAACGTGCGGTACAAGACTCAGACGTACTACAGCACGGCCATTCACAAGTACCTGACTCCCGGCTTGGGTGCGCACCGACTGGAAAAGCTGGAACCGGAACAGGTGGAACGTTTCTACGCCAGTCTCCGCAAATCGGGAGCCAAACCGTCCACCCTTCTACAGGTGCACCGGACCCTCCGAGCCGCCCTAAACGAGGCGGAGAAGCGGGACCGGATCACGCGTAACCCGATTCGGGTTGTCCGCTCACCACAGATGACGGAAACCGAAATCGAGCCGCTAACCGTAGATGACGCGCAATCTATTCTGTCCCTTGCGCACGACCGGCGGAACGGTGTTCGATGGGCCATCGCGCTAGCCCTTGGACTTCGGCAAGGAGAGGCATTGGGTCTGAAATGGCCGGACATCACCACGGAATGGCACCACGGGTGTCCGGAGAAAGACCCATGCGGCAGCGCTCCCGTGGACTGTCCACAGGCATTCCCAAGCGGCACCCTCACCGTTCGCCGGGCGTTGCAGCGCCAGACCTGGCAGCACGGATGCGACCCAGATGCGCCGTGTGGTCGGAAACGTGGTGCTGAGTGCCCGACCAGGCACGGTGGCGGGCTGGTGATAGTAGAGCCCAAGTCCCGGGCCGGACGCCGGGTGGTCAGCCTGCCCTCACCACTCGCTCGCTCGCTGATCGAGCACCAAGGCGCGCAAGCTGAGGAACGTACGCACGCGGCCAACCTGTGGCAGAACAACGGATGGGTGTTCGCTCAGCCAGCCGGCAAGCCCATCGACCCGCGCGCGGACTACGGCGAGTGGAAGGAACTGCTCGCAGCCGCGGGTGTGCGCGAGGCACGGCTTCACGACGCGCGACACACCGCCGCGACCTTCCTGCTCGTCCTCGGTGTCTCGGACCGTGCCGCCATGGACATGATGGGGTGGTCGAAGGCCGACATGGCCAAGCGCTACATGCACGTCCCGGACGAGGTTCGGCACCGGATCGCGCGGCAGATCGGTGGTCTGTTGTGGGCCGGCCGGCCCGGCGACGACGACGGAACGACTGAGGTGCCGGTGGTGGCGTGAAACTGGCCAACTGAGACGGAGAGTGAGACGGAGCAACAGGCAGGGCCTTGTCTCTAACTCGAGAGACAAGGCCCTGACCTGGTCTTACTGTCTCAACCAGACAGCGCGCCCGAAGGGATTCGAACCCCTAACCTTCTGATCCGTAGTCAGATGCTCTATCCGTTGAGCTACGGGCGCATGTTCAGTTGTCATCCAGCCAGGGCCGGATGGCGGAGGCTCCGGGATTTGAACCCGGGAGGGGTTGCCCCCAACCGCATTAGCAGTGCGGCGCCATAGACCAGACTAGGCGAAGCCTCCCGGGGCCCCAGGCCGCTCGCGCCGAAGCCTACTACAGCGGTGGACCCCCCTCTCACGGGGCCAGGTTCACGAACACCCCCAGCGAGTCCGGGTTCACCAGCGCGTCCCGGCTCACGGCCCGCTCCGGGGGTGTGCCGGCGAGGATCTTCTTCACCGGGACCTCGCACTTCTTGCCGTTCAGCGTCCTGGGGATCTCGGTTACCTGGATGAACCTGTCCGGCACGTGCCTCGGGGACAGGGCCTGGCGCAGTTCGACCTTCAGGCGCGGCTCCAGGGCTGTCAGGTCCGCCCCCGCCGCTACCACCAGGAAGCACAGTAGCTCGCCTTCCGAGCCCGCTGAGGTGTCGATGACCAGGGAGTCCTCAACCTCGGGGAACGACTCGACCACGCGGTAGAACTCGCTGGTTCCCATGCGGACGCCGCCTCGGTTGAGGGTGCTGTCGCTTCTGCCGTAGATGACTGCTGAACCCCTCGGGGTGATGCGGATCCAGTCGCCGTGGCGCCAGGTGTTCGGGTAGGGCTCGAAGTACGCGGCTCGGAGGCGTTCGCCGGTGGGGTCGTTCCACAGCTCGGTGGGCATGGAGGGCATGGGGCGGGTGATGACCAGCTCGCCCACCTCGTCTACCAGCGCGTTGCCCTCGTCGCCGTAGGACTCGACGGCGGCGCCGAGCATGCGGCAGCTGAGTTCGCCTCGCCAGACGGGGACGTCGGGGGCCGCGCCGACGAAGGCCGCGCACAGGTCGGTGCCGCCGGAGATGGAGCAGATCTGCACGTCCTTGCCGACCTCGTCGGCTATCCAGGTGAAGCCTTCCGGGCTCAGGGGGGCGCCGGTTGAGCCGAGGCCTTTCAGGGTGGACAGGTCGTGGGTGGTGGCGGGGGTGAGGCCTTGTTTCAGGCAGGACTGGATGTAGGGGGCGGAGGTGCCGAAGTAGGTCACCTTGTTCTTCTCGGCCAGGGACCAGAGGGTGTTCAGGTCGGGGTGCGCTGGGCTGCCGTCGTACATGACCACCGTCGACCCGACCAGCAGGCCGCCGATGAGGAAGTTCCACATCATCCAGCCGGTCGTGGTGAACCAGAAGAACCGGTCGCCCGGGCCGAAGTCGCAGTGCAGGGCCAGGGCCTTCAGGTGTTCCAGGACGATGCCGCCGTGGCCGTGGACGATGCCTTTCGGCAGGCCGGTCGTGCCGGAGGAGTACAGGATCCACAGGGGGTGGTCGAACGGGACTGGGTCGAAGGCCAGCTCGGCATCTCGCGACAGGGTGTGCCAGGGGATGGTGCCGGGCAGCTCCGCTTCCGCGGACAGGTAGTTGATGAGCACGGTGGCTTCGAGCGTCGGGATCTCGGCGCGGAGGCGGTCGACCGTTGGGCGGATGTCGAACTCGCGGCCGTTGTAGACGTAGCCGTCCACGGCGAACAGGACCTTGGGCTCGATCTGGGTGAACCGGTCGGCGATCGCCCGCACCCCGAAGTCCGGTGAGCAGGACGACCAGGTCGCGCCCAGGCTCGCGGCCGCCAGGAAGGCCACCAGCGTGCTGGGCGCGTTGGGCGCGAGGGCCACCACGCGGTCACCCCGTTGCACGCCCAGTTCGACCAGGGACGCGCGGACGGCGGCCACCTGACTACGCAGCTCTCCGTAGGTCAGGCGCTCGGATCGGCCGTCCTCGCGGTCGAAGATGACCGCCAGGTCCTCGTCGGACTTGCCTGGGCCGGTGCTCAGGGCGTGTTCGGCGTAGTTCAGGGTCGCGCCGGGGAACCAGACCGCCCCGGGCATCCGGTCCTCGGCCAGCACCGTTGTCGGCTGGTCGTGGAACCTGACCTCGAGGAACTCGGCCAACGCGCCCCAGAACCCCGCCAGTTCCGTGGTCGACCACCGCCACAGCGCGTCGTAGTCCTCGACCGCCACCCCCCGCTGGGCACCCAGCCACGAGCGGAACGCGGCCATCCGGCTCGCCGCGGCCCGTTCCGGGTCCGGACGCCACAGCAACTCTGGAGTGGAGGTCATGACCTGTTCCTATCCCAAAAACGGGACCCTGGCCATGGTGCCCTCCGCCATACCTACCGCAGGTCGGCCACCACGTCCTCGGCCATCGACGTCAGTCTCGGCAGATCGGCCGGCGTGACCGTCAGCCAGGGGCCGTGCCGGCGCAGCGCGTATCGGCCGTCCTCGGCGTCCAGCCAGGTGAGCAGGCCGGGGGCTCTGGTCCCCCGGTACGACGCGCCCAGTTGGCCGCCACCGCGCCTGGTGGTCAGTGCGTGGGCCAGCACGCTGACCTCCTGCTGGCGGACGCCGGCCTCGTGCAGGACCCGGACGAAGCCGTTCACGCCTTCGCGGCGGGCCTCGGCGCAAGCGCTTTCGTAGTCGGCGACCGGGATGTTCGCCGGGCGGCCGTCGCCGGCGGGCATCGGCGGTAGCGACGCCAGCAGCGAGCCCGCGACGGCGGTCGACCTGACCGAGCCGAGGCGGATCTCGCCGTCGACCCTGGCCGCGACGGCGCCGCCACGGTCGCCTGCGGTGGCGTAGCCGACCAGGGGTGAGCCCTGGCCGAGGACCCGCAAGTCGAGCGTGAGCCCGTCGCCGGCGAGTTGGCGCAGCATGAGCGCGAGGTCCCTGGCCGGCGCGGCCACCGTGCCGAGGTCGCGGTCGGCAAGCGCTTGCGAGGCGGCGTGCGCCATCGCCGCGCGGGACTCCCTGGTCCGGCCTACGTGCGCCACCTCGAGGGGCACCGGTGGCTCGCCAAGGCCCAGCGACGTCCACAACAGGAAGAACTCGATCGAGCTGACCTGGATCCAGCCGGACGCCTGGTCACGCACGGCGCCGCTCCTCCCCGATCACCGAGTTGGCCGTCGGCGTGTCCCGATCGCCCCAGACGTCCTCGTCCTCCTTGAGGTACGCGGCGGTCTTGCGCACGGTGTCGTCTGCCCCGCCCGCGCCGGCCCCGCCCATCGGCATGCCGCCCATCGGCGCGTGTCCTGGGGAACGGTCCGGACCCCCGGTCGCGGCGGCGGGGGCCGCTGGTTGGGGTTTGGCCGGGGGCGTGGCGGTGCCCGGCAGCGGGCCGGCGGCGGGGGGCGCCGCCACGGGTCGTTCCGGGGTGCTGGTCGAGCCGCCCGCCGAGATGGGGGCGCCCGGCGGCACGGCCGGGCCGGGCGGCGCCGGCGGTGGGCCGGTCTGCGGCACCGTCGGGGGTGGGGGCTGCGGGGGTTGGGGTGGCTGCGGCGGCTGGGGTGGTTGGGGTGGCTGCTCGGGCAGGTTGATGAGCGGGCCGCCAACCTGGGGCGGGCTGAACTGCGGCACGGTCTCGTAGACCTCCCGGGAGGAGGTCTGGAACCGCTCCAGCGTGCGCGCCGCCTGTTCGTGCAGTGCCTGCTCGTGTTTGAGCGGGCCGGACGGGTCGGCGGTGATCTGCGGCGCCATCGCCCAGTCGTTGGTGGTGAACGCCTCGATGCGGGGCAGCTCGGGTGTGGGCAGCTCCACGACCGGGAACGGCGGCGCCGGCATCTCGTCCCGGGCGTTGGTGGCGTTGTCCACCTCGATGGTGACGCACGCGGAGACCTTGGTGGCCAGCGTGCCGGTGTCGGTGGCCCAGTGGGTGAGCGCGGCGATGGTCTGCCGGGCCAGGTCGGCCGCGGGGCCCTCCCAGGCCGCCGCCGACTCCTCGACGATGTCGCGCAGCGCGGTGCCGATCTCGGCCAGGTCCTCGCCGAGCCTGGCCCACTGGGCGGACACCTCCATCGCCCCGGTCAGGTCGAGGCCGTCGTGGACCATCCGGTGCAGTTCGTGGTGGGGGTAGGTGAGCCAGTCGACCTCGGCGTCCAACGACTCCGGGTCCGGCTCCCGCTGGGGCGGGTATGGCGGCCAGCAACTGGGCGGGGCCGGCCAGTGTGGCGGGTAGCAGCCGCCGGGCACGATGGCGTTCATGACTGGTTTCCGATCAGTCCGCTGTGGTCACCGAGCCGGCTGGCCGCCAGCCGCAGGTCGCTCTCCACCTGCTCGTCGGTGGTCCGGTACAAGCCGGCGGCGAGCCGGATGACCGCCTCGACCGAGTCGAGTACGTCGTGGAACATGCGCAGCACCGGGGTCACGCCGCCGTGCTCGTCGACCGCGACCGAGCGCAGCCGCGCGGACATGATCCGGCCGACCCAGTTGTCGCCGAAGTGCAGCGGTGTGTCCAATGTGGATCCGTTGGCGGCGAGGTCGCCCGCGCGCTGGCGGACCTGCTGGACCTGCCGCAGCAACTGCTCGGCCGCGGTCAGGTCGATGCGCAGGCCACCGGCCGCCGCCTGCTCCCTGACCTGCTCGACCTGTCCGGCGACCGGGGCTAGTGCCCGCGCGGCCGCCGCCGGGAACGGACCGGCCGGTGGCGCTGGCTCGACCATCGTGAACATCCCCCATCTGACGATTCGACGGTGACTGTCACAGTACCGAGCTGACCGTGCGATTCGTAGCCGATCAGGACCATTCGGGCCGGTTGGCGCCCGCCGTCGCCACCTCGGTCAGCCGTTGTTCGACGCGCGCGGTGTCGGCGGGCACGATCGTCAACCAGTCGACCCGGTCGCGGGCAGTCTCGGTGTGCACGAGGTAGCGCCCGGCCGAGGTGTCGAACCAGTTCACCACCCTGGTTCTGGTGCGCCGCCCCAGGTTGTCGGTCCGGGTGGCCGCCGCCTGACCGCCGCCGTGCCTGCTCGACTCGACCAGGGTGAGCACGGCGCGCAGCTCACGGCCGGTCACCCCGGCGGTGGTCATCGCCCGTTCCAACCCGGCATAACCACCGCCGACGAAATCATCGATCGCCGCGTCGAAGATCGCCTTCGGTAATCGCGCCGGACCGCCGGGGCCCGCTTTCTCCGGCGGCAGCATGGACATCACCGCGGGCACCAGCCTGCCGTCGCGCACCTGGGCCACCCGCAGCTCGGTGTCGGTCTGCGCGGCGAGCACCCCGACCTCACCGTCGGCCGCCGCGAGCACCCGCACGTACTCGCCGACCGAGAGCTGCGCGTCCACGGTGAACGTGTTGTGCGCCAACAACATCAACTGCTCTTCCAGCCGGGGCGACACCCGGCTGCCGTCGTGCAGTCCCTTGGCGCGCAACGACTCCCGCACCTGGTCACGGAGCTCGGCGCGCGCGGCCATCGTGTGGCCGTGCGCGGCGACCTCGAGCGGGTAGGGCAGCTCACCCGCGCCGAGGTGCTCCCAGAGGAGATCGAACTCCAGGTGCGACAGGGTGGTCCCGGTCATCAGCGAAGATGGGCGTCGAACCAGTTCAGCATCCGTTGCCACGACTCGAAAGCCGCGTCCGGGTGCAGGTCGAAACGATGGTCGGTCGACGGGAAGACCACCACGTCGGTCGCGGTCACCGAGCGGGCGGCGGCCTCGCGCAGCAGCTCGACCTCGTCGGTGAACTTGTCGGCGTAGAGGCCAAGCCACGGGCAGCGCAGCTCACCGGCCACGTCGATCAGCGCCGGCAGACCGGGCGCCGAGGGCTGCCGGATGCCGCCGCCGGCCACCGACACCGCCGCGCCGATGTCCCGGCTGGCCGCGACGACCATCGCGACCGAGCCGCCAAGCTCGAAGCCGACGATGCCGATCATGTCCGCGCCGATCCCCTGCTGCGCCAGCCAACCGAACGCCAGGTCGGTGCCGGCGAGCATGGTCTCCGCGTCCAGCTGCGGCGCGACCACCAGCCAGCCCTCGGCGGCCAGCGCGTCCACGAGCGCCGGCACGGAGTCGGTGACCCCGCGTTCCTCGTGCAGCACGACCAAACCACCTCTGACCACCGCAGGCGGCTCGGCGATCGTCATCCGGAGCGCGCGCCCGTCGGCCAGTTGCACTGGTTCGGTGCGGGTTGCGGTAGCAGACATCTCGATACCCAACCATGAGGAGGTGAACAGGAGTCAACGGTTGGACTCCGAATGGAGTAATCAGGACATCAACAGTTGGACCATGGCGACCACGCCAACCACGACGATCATCCCACGCAGCCACACCGGGCGCAGCCGCCTGCCGTACCGGGCGCCGACCTGGCCGCCGATCATCGACCCGACCGCGAGCAGCACCACCACCGGCCACGCGACGTCCGCGACGAACACGAACACCAGGCCGGACACCAGGTTCGCGGTCGCGGTCAGCACGTTCTTGGCCGCGTTCAGCCGCTGCAGGTGCTCGTCGAGCATGATCCCCATCAGTGCGAGGTTCAACACACCCTGGGACGCGCCGAAGTAGCCGCCGTAGACGCCGACCGCGAGCACACCGCCCAGCAGCACCGGCCCACCGTGCTCATGGCGCCGCTCCCGCTTGGCCAGCCGGCGGGCGAGCCAGGGTTGGAGCACGACCAGCACCAGCGCGAGCAGGATCAGCGCGGGCGCGATGGCCTCGAACGCGTCGGCCGGCAGCACCAGCAGCAACAACGCGCCGCCGACCGCGCCGACCACGGTCACCGCGCCGAGGCGCAGCAGCCGGTCGCGCTGGCCGACCAGCTCCCGGCGGTAGCCGATCGCGCCGCTGATCGAGCCGGGCACCAGGCCGAGGCCGTTGGAGATGTTCGCCACCACGGGCGGGTAGCCGATCGCGAGCAGCACCGGGAAGGACACCAGCGTGCCGGAGCCGACGACGCTGTTCATCGCCCCGGCGATCACCCCGACCAACCCGACGATGCCCGCTTCGAGCGGGGTCACGCGGGCGGGCTGAACACGCAGAACTCGTTGCCCTCCGGGTCGAGTAAGACGTCCCAGTCGATCTCGTCGTCCTGGGCGCGCAGCACCGAGGCGCCCAGTTCGACCAGCTCGTCGACACTGCCCCAGACGTCAAGGTGCAGGCGGTTCTTGGTGGTCTTGCCCTCGGGCACCGGCACGACCCAGATCGCCGGGCCCTCCCCGGCGGGGTCCACGATCGGCACCGGCCAGTCGAGCGGGCGCAGCCAGCCGTCGGCCGGCTCCTCGTGCTCGTCCTTGCGGACATATCCCATCGCGGCACACCACCAGTCCGCGAGCTTGTGGTGGTCGGCCGAGTCGATGACCAGGTCCTTGAACCGAGCTGACATACCGGCATCGTCGCACGTAATCACGGGTGAACAGGTGTGAGTTCGCTCCAACGCCGATCAGCCGACGGTCCTGGCCAGCCAGGTGTACTGGCCGTCGGCCGTGCAGTCGACCGGGCGGTAGCCTGCCCGGCCGAACAGGGCGAGCGAGGCCTTGTTGTCCTCGTGCACGTTGGCCAGCACGGTCGCCACCTCGGCGCGGGCGCACAGCGCGCCCTCGCCCACCATCAGGATCGCCGACGCCAGCCCTCGGCCGCGGTGCTCGGGCGCCACGGTGATGCTGACCTCCCAGGTCGCGCCGGCCAACCGGTCGAAGCGCACGGTGCCAAGGCCGACCGGTTGCTGCTGGCCGCCGCGTTCGACGACCAGCAGCAGCCGGTCGGGATCGGCGACCGTGGCGGCCAGCCAGGCCTGGTGGGCGGCGCGGGTCACCGGCTGGTGGTCGCGCGACCACGCCCGGGTCTCCTGGTCGTTGCGCCAGGCCAGCAGCATGTCGGTGTCGGTGGCGGTGTCGGTGGCAGTGTCGGTGGCGGTGGCCTCGCGGACCTGGAGGGTCGCCGCGGTCAGCACCCTGGCCGCGCCCGCGCCGTCCACGGTCGCGGCGCCCGCCTCGGCCAGCGCCGCCCGGCGGGCCTGGTCGCCCAGCAGCGCACGCAGCGTCCCGGTGGCCGCCGGCAGGTCGGCCGGGGTGCCGAGGCCGACGGCCAGGCCGAGGTCGAGCGCGGCCCGGTAGCCGACGGCCTGGTTGTCGACCAGCCGCACGATGGCGGCCGGGACGCCGATACAGCACAGCTCGGTCAGCGTCACGCCGGCGGCGCTCACCGCGAGGTCGGCCTCGGCCAGCGCCGAGGGCAGCGTCGGGGTCGGCGGCCCGACCGTGAAGTGCTGGCCGGGGGCGGGTTCGGGCAGCGCGACCTCGCCGGCGGCCACCGCCAGGACCGACATCGGCAGCCCGGTGTCGCGCAGCGCGACGAGCGCGGCGGCGACCGTGGGGGCCGCGGCACCGCCGCCCATCACGACCACCACCTTCGGCGGGTCGCCGGCCACCGGTGACCGGGCGTCGCGGGCGGCGAGCACGTCGGCGCGGATCGGGGCGAACCGGGGACCGGCCAGGTGCACGGCCGACCCGTCGGCCGGGCGGGCGACCGGCGACAGACTCGAGTCGACCACGATGTCGGCGGCCCGGCGGCCGTAGTGACCGTCTTCCAGGGAGATCAGCGTCGCCCGCGCCCGCACCGCCGGCAGCTCACCCAGGCCGTAGTGGTCGACCAGCACCACGTCGGCGGGCACCTCGTCGATGGCCGTCGCCGGCAGGACCGGGACCGCCAGCGCGGTCAGCCGGGCGGACAGCCAGTCCGCGCCGCCGAGGTCACCGGCGAACACCACCTGCCAGCCACGGGCCACCCCCGCCTCGGCGAACGCCACGCAGCGGGCCAGGTGCCCGACGCCGATCGCCGGGCCACCGTCCGCGCGCAGCAGCAGTGTCGTCATAGTGTCGTCATACCGTCGGCACGGGGTTCTGTGGGACCTCGGCGTTCATCGCCACCAGGTCGGGCCGGGAGCGCAGCAGCGCCACCACCTCGCGCCACCTCGGCAGGCCGTCGCCGAGCTCGGTCACCACGGCCTCCAGCAGCGCCGCGTCCTCGACGGTGTCCAGGGTGACCCGCAGGTCCGAGTTGTCCTCGCCGCTCACCACGCCCGCGCAGCGGTACAGCGCAGGCTGGGTGTAGATGGCGGAGGTGACGTGCTCGCGGTGCGCCCCGGTCGCGTTGCGGTACTGCTCGGCGAGCACGTCGCGGCGCACCAGCTCCGCGTCCAGGCCGCGGGGCAGCGTGCGGACCAGCGTGTTGCTGACGTAGTGCAGGTCGGGGTCGGCCAGCCACAGGCCGACGACCTGCGCGAGCAGCGCCGGGTCGTGCAGCGGGCAGTCCGCGGTCAGCCGCACCACCGCGTCGCACGGGTGCTGCTGGGCGGCCAGCTCGAAGCGGCTGAGCACGTCGTCGAGCGGGCCGCGGACCACGGTCGCGCCCGCTCTGGTGGCCTCGTTGGCGACCAGGTCGTCGTCGTCCGCCTCGGAGGTCGCCACGATGACCTCGCCGAACGCCGGCACCTGTTTGGCGGCCCGGACCACCCAGGTCAGCACGCTGCGCGTGCCGAGCGAGCGGAGGACTTTGCCGGGCAGCCTGGTGGAGGACAACCGTGCCTGGATGACCGCGTTGACTCGCACGGGTGCCATGATGGCGCACTGCGACGACGGGCGACCCCACGGAGGTAACGATGGCGCTGCTGGACGGAGCCAGCATTCTGCTGACCGGCGGAACCGGGTCCTTCGGCAAGGCGTTCATCGCCCACGCGCTCAAGCACCTGAACCCACGCCGGCTGGTGGTGCTCTCCCGCGACGAGCTCAAGCAGTACGAGGCCCGCAGGCTGTTCGACGACGACCCCCGGCTGCGCTGGTTCATCGGTGACGTGCGGGACCGGCGGCGCCTCGAGCGCGCCATGCACGACGTCGAGTACGTGGTGCACGCGGCGGCGCTCAAGCAGGTGGACACCGCGGAGTACAACCCGTTCGAGTTCGTGCAGACCAACGTCACCGGCTCGCAGAACGTGATCGAGGCCGCGATCGACTGCGGGGTGTCCAAGGTCGTCGCGCTGTCCACGGACAAGGCCTCCAGCCCGATCAACCTCTACGGCGCGACCAAGCTGTGCGCCGACCGGTTGTTCGTCAGCGGCAACCACTACGCCTCCGGGCATCCGACCCGGTTCTCGGTGGTGCGCTACGGCAACGTGCTCGGCTCGCGCGGCAGCGTCATCCCGTTCTTCCGGTCGCTGGCCGAGCAGGGCGAGCCGCTGCCGATCACCGACCTGCGGATGACCCGGTTCTGGATCACGCTGCCGCAGGCGGTCAAGTTCGTGGTCGACTCGTTCGACCAGATGCATGGTGGCGAGCTGTACGTGCCGCGGATCCCGAGCATGCGGCTGACCGACCTGGCGCGAGCCATCGCGCCGGGCTCGCAGCTCAGGGAGGTCGGCATCCGGCCAGGTGAGAAGCTGCACGAGGAGATGATCTCGCCGGACGACTCCCGCCGGACCCTGCTGCTCGGCGACCGGTACGTGGTGATGCCGCACATCGCCGGCTGGGGCTACCAGCCGCCGGCCAACGGCACGCCGGTGGCCGAGGGCTTCGCCTACCGCTCGGACACCAACGACCTGTGGCTGACCGACGACGAGCTGCACGCGCTGGTCGAGCAGGATGGCTGACTTCCTGCCCTACGGCCGCCAGTCCATTGTGGAGGACGATGTCGCGGCCGTGGCCGAGGTGCTGCGCGGCGACTGGCTGACCACCGGACCGGCGGTCGAGCGGTTCGAGTCGGACCTGGCCGGGGTCACCGGCGGGGTGCCGGCGGTCGCGGTCACCTCGGGCACCGCGGCCCTGCACGTGGCCTACGCGGCGGCCGGCGTCGGGCCGGGCGACGAGGTGGTGTGCACGCCGATGACCTTCGTCGCCACGGCGGCGACCGCGGCGCTGCACGGCGCGTCGGTGGTGTTCGCCGACGTGTCGCCGGAGACCGGGAACCTCGACGTGGCCGCGACGGCGGCGGCGATCACGCCGAGGACCAGGGTGGTGGCCGCGGTCGACTTCGCCGGGCATCCGGCCGCGCTCGACGAGCTGGCCACGGTGGCCAACGACGCGGGCGCGCTGCTGCTGGAGGACGCCGCGCACTCGGTCGGCGGGTCGTGGCGCGGGCGGCCGGTCGGCTCGCTGGCCGACCTGACCACGTTCTCCTTCTTCCCGACCAAGAACCTCACCACCGGCGAGGGTGGCGCGGTGTGCTGCGCGGACCCCGAGCTGCTCGCCAGGGCGCGGGAGTTCCGCAACCACGGGCTGGTCCGCGACCGGGACCGGCAGCGGTTCCCGGACGAGGGCGGCTGGCACCAGGAGGTGCACGCCTTCGGGCTGAACTACCGGTTGCCGGACGTGTTGTGCGCCCTTGGCTCCAGCCAGCTCACCCGGTTGGCGGCGTTCGTCGCCCGCCGGGCCGAGCTGCACGCGCGCTACGACGCCGGGTTGTCCGATGTGGACGGTGTGGCCACGCCGGTGACGCTGCCGGGCGCGGAGCCGGCCTGGCACCTGTACCCGCTGCGGGTGCTCGGCGGTCGGCGCCGGGAGCTGTACGAGCACCTGCGGGAGCGGGGCATCGGGGTGCAGGTCAACTACGTGCCGGTGTACTGGCACCCGGTGTTCGCCGACCTCGGCTACCGGCGGGGACTGTGTCCGGGGGCGGAGGCCTTCTACGCCCAGGAGCTGTCATTGCCGCTGTGGCCGGACCTGCACGACGCCGACGTCGACCGGGTGATCGACGAGATCCGGGGGTTCTTCCGATGACGGATCTGTCGCCGTGGGGCCAGGTGGCGGTGGTCGGCCGGCTCGCGGGCGGGCACCGCAACGAGGTGCTGGAGCTGCGCCGGGGCGGGGAGCGGCTGGTCGCCAGGGTGACCAGACGTACCCCGGAGTCGCTCGACTGGGAGCTTGACCTGCTGGAGTTCCTGGCGGCCAACGACTTCATCGTGCCCGAGACGGTGCCCGCCGACGACGGCCGCCGGCACGTCGACGGGGTCGTGGTGGCGCGCTGGCTGACCGGCCGCGCGCCGACCTCCTACGACTGGCCGGCGGTGACCGAGCAGCTGCGCCGGCTGCACGCGCTCACCGCGGACTGGCCACAGCGCCCCGGCTTCGCCTCCACCAGGGACCTGCTGACCACCGACCAGGGCGGCGACGTCGACCTGAGCGCCATGCCCGCCGACGCGGTCACCGCCGTGCGGGCCGCCTGGCGCGCGCTCGACGGCGACCACACGATCGTGCACGGCGACCCCGGTGAGCTCAACGTCCGGGTCACCGACCAGGGCATCGGCCTGCTGGACTGGGACGAGGCCAGGGTCGACCACCCCGACCTCGACCTGGCCGACCTCCCGGTGCCCGCCGGCCTCCCCCACCCCCGCAACCGCGTCGCCAGAGCCGCGATCAACGCCTGGGAAGCCGCCACCAGCTGGACCCTGGAACCCGCCTACGCCCGCACCCGCCTCGCCGAACTGCGCTGAACGCGACCTGCCGCGACGGGTAGGTGGTTGGCCTACGGGAGCCGGTCGACAGGCTGGCCGGTGATGTCGGCGATGAGTTCGAAGTCCTTGTCGACGTGGAGCACGACGAGCCTGGCCTGCTCGGCGATGGCCGCGATCAGGAGGTCCCGGATTGACGGCGCTCGGTGCTGGCCCCGCTCGGCGAGGGCTTCCAGCACGTTCAGTGCTCGCTTCTCCGCGGTGGGCGTGAGGTGCTCGACTGGCATGTCGACAAGCGGCGGCTGGTGCAGGATCGCGGCCATGTCCGGGGCGGAGCGAGCCGAGTATCCGGTTTCCAGCAGGGTGATCGTGCTGACATGCACCAAACCGCGCTCGATGCGCTGCCGCCACGTCTCCCGTTGCGGGCTGACAGCAAGCCTGACCAACGCGGACTTGTCGATCAGCCAGGGACGGGAGGTCGTCATGACCACGCCTGGCGCATGACGTCAGGATCGGTCAGGTCGCCGGTGAGCTGACTCAGCCGGTCGAGGTCGCCGTTGGTCACGCTGACCTGCGGCCGGATCTCCCGATCGAGCCAGTGGCGCAGATACTCGTTGCGGGACATACCACTCTCTCTGGCCCTCCGGTCGAGCTCAACGAGGGTTCCCTCTGGCACATCCCTGATCAGGATATCAGACATGATATCGATGATATCATGTCTAGTTGCGGTTCAGACCAGGTCCCAGGTCAGCGGGGTGCCTTTGGGGGCAGGGGCGCGGAAGGTGCGGCCGAGGAGTTTGGGGAGGTCGGCGGGGGGAAGGCCGCCGGCGGGGCGGATGGAGCGGACGTTGTCCCTGGTGACCTGGTCGCCCTCGGCCACGTCGGCGACCACGTAGAGCGAGCGGCGCACGCGGCGGACCTCCCGCTCGGCCTCCCTCGGGCCAAGACGTGGGCTGCCCAGCGCCTGCCACGCGCGTTCGGACTCGGTGACCAGCGCCGCCAGCTCGGCCGGTTCGAGGGAGAACTCGCTGTCCACGCCGCCGTCGGCCCGGGCGAGCGTGACGTGCTTCTCGATGACGCACGCGCCGAGGGCCACCGCGGCCACCGGCACGCCGATGCCCATGGTGTGGTCGGACAGGCCGGGGATCACCTCGAAGGTGTCGGCCAGCAGCGGGAGACTGCGCAGGTTGCTGTCGGCGGGCGAGGCCGGGTAGGCGGCCGTACAGCCGAGCACGATCAGCTGGTCGTTGCCGGCGGCCCGCGCGGTGGCGACCGCGGCGTGGATCTCGGCGACGTCGGCCATCCCGGTGGAGATGACCAGCGGCTTGCCGGTGCGCGCGCACAGCTCGATCAGCGGCAGGTCGACGATCTCCGCGGAGGCGATCTTGTACGCCGGCGCGTCCAGCGACTCC
Source organism: Actinophytocola sediminis (assembly GCF_054779715.1). Classification (NCBI taxonomy): domain Bacteria; kingdom Bacillati; phylum Actinomycetota; class Actinomycetes; order Pseudonocardiales; family Pseudonocardiaceae; genus Actinophytocola; species Actinophytocola sediminis. Next base: position 15,377 of record NZ_BAAGXS010000002.1, read on the forward strand.
AGCAGCTCGACCGCCGTCGGGTCGAACGGGCTGGAGAACACCGTCAGGCCCAGCTCGTGTGCCCGGCGGAAGATCGGCTCGTGCCACTCCCACGGGGTGTGCGCCCGCTGGTAGAGCTGGTACAGGTTCTCCCCGCCCCACAGGTCGTGGTCGGCGGAGATGCGGAACGCCGGCAGGTCGACGTCGATGGTGATGGTGTCCGGCCGGTAGGTCTGCAGCTTGAGCGCCTGCGCGCCGGTGGCGGCCACCGCGTCCACGATGGCCAGCGCGCGGTCCAGGTCGCCGTTGTGGTTGCCCGACATCTCGGCGATGACGAACGGCCGATGCCCGGCGCCGATGGTGTGCTTGCCGATCCGAACCTCGCGCATGCGCACGAAACTACGCTACGAGGCGCGCCAAGCTCCCTGGCCGTGGACGTCGGCGAGCATGTCCCCGAAGATCAACAGACAGGCGATACACCGCTCCCCGATGTCGGTACAGGTGATCTTCGTGTTGGGCACGCTGTGCTCACACAGTGCCTCACCGAAGTCACGCTCGGCTTCCTCGCTGCCGAACGCGTGCACCCGATTGTCGTAGCCCGATAACCACCACTGAACATCGATCATGCCCCGGACCCCTTTACCAAACCCTGTGTATGCCAAGGATCCCCCACAACAGGGTGAAGTTGAGCCGTTGAGTCGTAGACTATTGCGGTCAACAATTCACAGTTGAACGGTAAACTGTGAATACTGGTAACGGAGCGTTGTATACAGTAGTCCGTTGTTACGGAGTGCGATCCTCAAGCTTGCGCAGCCGGTCCTCGTACTGCGCGACCGCCGTCAGCCGCACCCGGATCTGGCTGTGCTCGCGCCGGATCTCCTCGATCAGCGACCGGGACTCCGCCAGCTCGGGGCCGTCCGCGGCCGGCGCGGCCGACAGCTTCTCCCGCAGGGACTCCAGCTGGGACTCCTGGGCGCCGATCTGCGGGATGATCCGCTCCAGCTCACCGGCCGACCAGTGCTGCAGCTTGCTCACCTCGGCGAAGCGCCGCTCGAGGTCGCCGAGCCGCCGGCCGAGGTCGTCCCGGGACGCCCGCAGCTCGCTGACCTGCCGCTCGTGCTCGTCGACCGCGCCGTAGAGCCGGTAGAGCCGGTTGCCCTCCAGCGGGTGCACGATCCGCCAGTCGATCATCCGGCCGAGCCGGTCGGCGACCTTCTTGCGCAACCCGAGCACCACGCGCAGGGGCGAGCTCGGACGGTTCTCAACCATATTCACGTTTCCTCGAGATGGCTCAGCGCAGCAGCATGGTTCGGCTGGTCTGCGTCCAGGAGTGAAGCAACCGCCCCTCGGCGGCGATCTGGTGCTCCGGGCCGACGATGCAGGAGTCGCCCGCGGCATGCATCCAGGAGGTCTGGTTCGGGTCGTCGACGAAGGAGAAGCCGGTGAGGATCAGGTCGGCCTCCGGGTAGCTGGTGCGCGCGATCCAGGCGGCCATCGTGCCGGTCGTCGCCCAGGTGCTCTCCTGCCTGGTCGGCAGGCCGAGCGCGTCCGAGAGCGGCAGGGTGACCTCGCGGTTGGACACCGGGACGAACCCGAGGTCGGGTGGCCACCAGCCGGGCACGTCGTCGGGCTCCCAGTGCAGCCTGCCGGGCTCCACCATCAGGTACAGCCGCTCGCGGTAGTTCTCGAAGACCCACTTGGTCGCGCGCAGTGCCCGGTTGAACACCACGACGTGCGTCCGGCTGCCCACGGTCGGCGGCGTACCCGGCTCGTCGATCTTGAAACCGTTGACCCGCACCACCAGGTCCGCGGCGTCGATGGCCTTGGCCCGCTCGACGTCCGGCGTGAGCGGTTGGTTCCCCACGACGGCCACGGTCCTGGGCAGCGGGTGCTCGGCGTAGACGTCGAGCAGCGAGCGCAGCAGACCGGGCTGCGGGACGACGTCGACCATGGGGCCAGAAGTTACCAGCCTCACGGGGGGCCAAATGGGTGGACTTGCCTGCGACTTCCCAGTAACAAGGACATTTCCGGAGACCTGCGGCCCCTGCGGGTGCCCGCCGGGCCGGCGGTAGTCTCGACAACCGTGCCAGTAACCAGCCCGGCCGAGCAGGAGCAGGCCACCCCCCCACCCACACCGTCGTCCAGAAGCTGGACCCGGGCGTGGGGGGACATCACCGAGGGCTTCAAGCAGCGTCAGCTGTGGGGCCATCTCGGATGGCAGGACATCAAACAGCGCTACCGACGGTCGGTCATCGGCCCACTGTGGATCACGCTGTCGATGGCCGTCACCGCGGCCGGCCTCGGACTGCTGTACTCGCAGCTGTTCGGCAGCCCGATCGCGACATACCTGCCATATCTGACGGTCGGGTTCATCGTGTGGAACTTCATGAACGGCTGCCTCATCGAGGGCACCGAGACGTTCATCCGCAACGAGGGCCTGATCAAGCACCTACCGGCACCGTTGACCGTGTACGCGCTGCGCACGGTGTGGCGACTCACCCTGATGTTCGCGCACAACCTGCTCGTGTACCTCGTGGTCCTGGCCATCTTCTGGTCCTCGCTGACCAAGGTCGGCTACGAGATCACCGAGAACGGCACCCCTCAGCCCGGCATCAGCTGGACGATCCTGCTGGCGATCCCGGCGTTCGTGCTGCTGGCGATCAACGGCGGCTGGGTGGCCATCCTGTTCGGCATCATCTCCACCCGGTACCGGGACATCCCGCCGGTCATCCAGAGCCTCACCCAGCTGCTGTTCTTCATGACGCCGATCGTCTGGTCGACCGACCTCCTCACCGCGAAGTTCCCCGGGGAGGACGTGGGCTGGCGAAGCCTGGTGGCCGAGCTGAACCCGCTCTACCACTACATCCAGCTGCTGCGCGCTCCGCTGATCGGTAACGAACAGAGCTGGCACCACTGGGTGGTGGTCGCGGCGTTTACCGTGGTGGGGTGGGGCTTGGCTCTCGTGGCCATGCGCAACTACCGTGCCCGGGTCTCCTACTGGGTCTGAGTGAGGCGATAACGACATGGTGAGCATCGACGTCTGGGACGCCTCGGTCGACTTCCCGATCTTCGACGCGAAGACGAGGTCACTGAAGAAGGCGGTTCTCGGCAAGGTGGGCGGCAAGATCGGCACCGAACAGAAGGTGCCGATCATCGAAGCCCTGCACAACATCACGCTCTCCCTCAAGGAGGGCGACCGGGTCGGCCTGGTCGGGCACAACGGCGCTGGCAAGTCCACGCTGCTGCGGCTGCTGGCCGGCATCTACGAGCCGACAAGAGGCTCCTCGCGGATCGTCGGCAAGATCGCGCCGGTGTTCGACCTCGGGGTCGGCATGGACCCGGAGATCTCCGGCCTGGAGAACATCATGATCCGGGGCCTGTTCCTCGGCATGAGCCGCAAGCAGATGGAGAAGCGGGTCGACGACATCGCCGAGTTCACCGAACTCGGCGACTACCTGCAGATGCCGCTGCGCACCTACTCGACCGGCATGCGGGTTCGGCTCGCGCTCGGGGTGGTCACCTCGATCGACCCGGAGATCCTGCTGCTCGACGAGGGCATCGGCGCGGTGGACGCGGCGTTCCTGAGCAAGGCCCGCTCGCGGATGGTCGACCTGGTCAAGCGCTCCGGCATGCTGGTGTTCGCCTCCCACCAGGACGACCTGCTGTTCGAACTGTGCGACTCGGCGCTGTGGATGGACGAGGGCCAGATGAAGATGCAGGGGTCGCTGCGCGAGGTCATCACCGCGTACAAAGGACGGGACCCCTACGCTCATCTGGACAAGGAGACGCTGGAGCGGCTCGGTGAGTCGCCCGTACTGATCACCAAGAGCGGCGAGATCTGATGAACCTTCCTGAGCGGTTGCCGGCGGACGCGGTGGTGGCGGTGGTCGTCACGCGTCATCGCCGGGAGCTGCTCGCCCAGTCGCTGAAGATGATCTCCGCGCAGACCAGGGCGCCCGATCACCTGGTCGTCGTGGACAACGGACCGGACGAGCCGGTGCGCGACGTGGTCGAGTCCAGCCAACTGCCGACGACCTACCTGCCATCCCAGCGCAACCTGGGCGGGGCGGGCGGGTTCGCGCTCGGCATGCTGTACGCGCTCTCGCTCGGCGCCGAGTGGGTCTGGTGTGCCGACGACGACGGCCGCCCGGCCGACGAGAACGTGCTCGAGACCCTGCTGGCCGAGGCGACCGCGCGCAACCTGGCGGAGATCTCGCCGGTGGTGACCAACATCGAGACGCCGACCAAGCTGGCCTTCCCGCTGCGGCGCGGGCTGACCTGGAAGCGCGGCACCGACGAGCTGGGCACCGACTTCCTGCCCGGGATCGCCTCGCTGTTCAACGGGGCGCTGTTCCGCGCGTCCACCCTCGACGTCATCGGCGTGCCGGACTACCGGCTGTTCTTCCGCGGCGACGAGGTGGAGATCCACCGCAGGCTGGTGCGCTCCGGGCTGCCGTTCGGCACCTGTCTGCGCGCGGCCTACCTGCACCCGGACGGCTCGGAGGAGTTCAAGCCGATGCTGGGCGGCCGGTTCCACGCGCAGGACCCGGAAAACGAGGTCAAGCGGTACTACACCTACCGCAACCGGGGCTATCTGCTCTCCCAGCCGGGGTTGCGCAAGATCGGCATGCTGGAGATCATCCGCTTCGGGCTCTACTTCATCGGCACCAAGCGGGATCCGAAGGCGTTCGTGCAGTGGCTGCGGCTGTGCCGCCAGGGCCGCAAGGAGCGTTTCTTCCGGATGTGACCGTTCTGCCGACTGTGACCGTTCTACCGACTGTGAGCCCCTTTCCGCTACGGATCCGGCAGTCGGAAAGTTCAGTTCTGCCGGCCTTTGTGAGTAAGTAGACCGGTCCCTTGTTGGCGGCTCCGGCCGTGGATACATTGCGGCTCCAACACGCTTTCTCATATTCGGCCTCACCCGGCGGGTGTGCGCGCAGAGCACTGGTCAGGGCATGGCAAGAAAGGTCATGGCCAGCATGTTTGATTTCGCGCGCGCGGGTGCGGCGGTCGCTGGAACATTCACCACGGCAGCGGTGGCGCTGGTGGTCGCCGCGGCCCCCGCGGCCGCCGACGCGGCCACCGGTCAGGTCGACCACGGGTCGGACCTGGCGGGCTTCACCGTCGACGTCGGCGACGACGTGTTCGGCGCACTGGCCACCAGCCTGATCGGGCTCCGGCTCGGCGACGGCACGGTGCTCGGCACCTACTGCGTCGAGATCCAGACCGAGATCGACGACAGACAGGAACTGGTCGAGCGGCCGTGGGAGGAGTACCCGGCCGTCGACTCCCCGTTCACCGCGAACCAGGCCAAGATCAACTGGGTGCTGCACAACGGCTTCCCCGTGCTGGCGCCCGACGCGCTGACCGAGGCGCTGACCGGTGCTGGCGCCGACCTCGCCGACACCATCGACGAGCAGGAGGCGGTCACCGCCACCCAGGCCGCGGTCTGGCACTTCAGCGACGGCACCGACCTCGACCGCGACGACCCGCTGCCCGGCGAGGAGTCCAGCGCCGAGGCGGCCGCCGACGTGCTGGCGCTCTACGACTTCCTGACCGGCGAGGCCAACGTCGGCATCGCCGAGGAGCCGACCGCCGCGCTGGCGATCGACCCGGACAGCCTGGTCGGCGGGGCGGGTGAGCTGATCGGCCCGTTCACCGTGTCGACCACCGCCGAGGTCGCCACGCTGACCGCGAAGCTGCCCGACGGGGTGATCGTGGCCGACGCCGACGGCAACGAGCTCGGGGACCAGGTGCGCAACGGCACCGAGGTGTTCCTGGCCGTGCCGGCCGACGCCGCGGCGGGCGAGGCGACCATCGAGGTGGCCGCGAAGGCCGTGGTGGACACCGGCCGGCTGTTCGTCGGCGCGGACTACTACGAGGCGCCGACCCAGTCGCTGATCGTGGCCAAGGCCGAGGAGACCGAGGTGACCGCCACCGCGAAGGGCAGCTGGAACGGGGGCGCCGACGCGGCCCCGGCCGCGCAGGGCAAGAACGACGACAGCGCGCTGGCCAACCTCGCCGAGACCGGGGCGTCGATCCTGGCCCCGGTGCTGCTCGGCGCGGTGCTGATCGGCGCGGGCATCGTCTCGGTGCTGTTCGTCCGCAACCGCAGGCGAGCCTGACTCCGCCGCCATGCAGCGAAGGGTCCCTTCACCGCGTCCACCGCAGTGAAGGGACCCTTCGCTGCGGTGGACGGCGCGGCGGGGGTCCGCTGTGAGCGGATCCGCCACGGGTGAACTCGTCTTGCCGGGCGGGCCGGACAGGTGTGGAGTCGGGGTATGGCTGATCTCAAACGCGCTCTCGTGCTGCACGTGTCCAACGGCGGCGAACCGCTGGTGTTCGCGCTGTCCGACGAGGGTGCCCGTGACCTGGAAACCAAGCTGACCGACCTGCTCACCGACGGCGCGGTCTACAGCCCGGCGCTCACCGACGGCTCCGCGGTGGCGGTGAACTTCGCCCACGTGGTCACCGCCCACCTCGACGAGTTGCCGCCGCTGGCGCGGGTCTACGGCAGCGGCCAACCCAAACGCCACGGCTTCGCCACCTGACGCCCCCGAAACGCGAGGCCTAGGCCGGGGCGGGGAGGGGGTGGCCGGTTTCCAGGAGGGTTTTCAGGCTGGCGAGGATCTCGGTCCAGCCCTGGGACAGACCTTCGTACAGGATGCTGCCGGGTTCGAAGTCGTCGTGCACCACGGTCAGCTTGACCAGGGGGCCGCGCTGTTCGAGGTCGAAGGTCACCTTCGTGCGGCGTTCGGCCGACACCGTGGCGAACACCTCGTCGGGCACCTCGAAGGTCCTGGCGAAGTCCGGCGTGATGGCGTGCCAGGTGTAGGACAGCCGGCGGTAGGGGTCGGCCTCGAGCACGACCTGGCTGGCGTCGGTGCCCCGCCAGCCGTTCTGCTCCCAGGTCATCACCGAGCCTGGCTGCCAGTCGGTCTGGAAGGTCGTCCCCCAGTACTGGCTGGTGAACGCCGGCTCGGTCAGCGCCTGCCACAGCCGCTCGGGCGTGGTGTTGATGTAGGTGGTGTAGACGAACTCGGCTGGGTGATCCATCGGTGCGGACTCCAATGCTGTCTTCAGGTCGGCGAGTGCGCGGACCCGTTCGCGGTCGTACTGGCCGATCCAGCGCTGCGCGATGGCGTTGATCGGCTCGGCGTTGAGGTAGTGCCACTTCTCCCGGCCGCGCCACACCGTGGTGACCAGGTTGGCCGCCTCGAGCACGGCCAGGTGCTTGCTGACCGACTGCCGGGCCATGTCCAGGTCGGCACACAGCTCCCGCAGGGTCTGCCCGTTACGGGCGTTCATGTTGTCCAGCAGTCGCCTGCGGCTGGGGTCGGCCAGCGCCTTGAACACCTCGTCCATGTCACTCCCACATGCAGCCGATCGGCTGCCTAAGACTTTATGCAGCCGATCGGATGCATGTCAACACGAGGGGCCCGCTCAGGTACGTACGCGGAAGACCACGGTCCGCAGCAGCACGAAATTGATCACCGTGGCGGTGCCCTGCGCGACCACCCAGGCCAGCGGGATCTGCCAGCGGCCGGGGGCCAGCACGGCGAGCATCAGCGCGTTGGTGCCGACGTTGACGAAGAACGTCACCGTGTACAGCGCCGCGAACCCGCCGAGCTGGCCGGCACCGTCAGTGCGCCCGGCGGCGAAGGTGTACTTGCGGTTGAGGAAGAACGCCGTCGTGGTGCCCGCGACGAAGCTCAGCGCCTTGGCCAGGTGCACCCACAGGTCGAGCGCGAGCAGCCCCTGGTAGACCCCGAAGTCGACGGCGGCGCAGAAGGCGCCGATCAGCACGAAGCGGGCGAGTTGGCCGACCAGCCCGATCCTGCGCACACCCGCCTCCGCTGTCGTGACCACGACGCGAGTCTAGAGACCATTCGGGTGCCCCGTACCCTCGGTGCGGTGAAGCCAGGACATGACGAGCTGGCCAGGCTCACCGGCTGGGGACGAACCGCACCGACCACCGCGCACGTGGTCCGCACGGCGGATGTCGACGCGATCGCGACGGTGGTCCGGGAGGCCGGTGATCGCGGCGTCATCGCCCGCGGCCTCGGACGCAGCTACGGCGACCCGTCGCAGAACGCCGGCGGGGTGGTGGTCGACGTGACCGCGCTCGGCCAGGTACACCGGGTCGACGCGGACGCCGGGCTGGTCGAGGTCGACGCCGGGGTCTCGCTGGACACGCTGATGCGCACGCTGCTGCCGTTCGGCCTGTGGCTGCCGGTGCTGCCGGGCACCCGGCAGGTGACCGTCGGCGGGGCCATTGGCTGCGACATCCACGGCAAGGCCCACCACGTCGAGGGCAGCTTCGGCGACCACGTGCGGTCGATGGACCTGCTCACCGCCGACGGCGAGGTGCGCACGCTGACCCCCGACGGGCCGGAGCGGGAGCTGTTCTGGGCGACCGTCGGCGGCATGGGCCTGACCGGGATCGTGCTGCGCGCGACCCTGCACCTCAACCACGTGGCGACCGCGTACTTCACCGTGGACACCGACCAGGTCGACAACCTGGACGACCTGATGGCCCGCCAGTCGGTCGACGACGAGTCCTATGTGGAGTCGGTGAGCTGGTTCGACGCGGTGACCACCGGGCCCCACCTCGGCCGCGGCATCCTCACCAGGGCCAACCACGCGACGATCGACCAGCTGCCGAAAAGGTTGCGCGCCAACCCGTTGAAGTTCGACGCGCCGCAGTTGCTGACCGTGCCGAACGTCTTCCCGCCCGGCATGCTCAACAAGCTGAGCGCCCGGGTCTTCAGCGAGCTGTGGTACCGCAAGTCGCCCACCCGGCACGGTGCGGTGCAGAACATCACGCAGTTCCTGCACCCGCTGGACATCATCGGCGAGTGGAACCGGGGCTACGGCCCGCACGGTTTCCTGCAGTACCAGTTCGTCGTGCCGTTGAGCGCCGAGCACCTGATCCGGCGGACCGTCGAGCTGATCACCGAGGCCGGGCACGTCTCGGTGCTCAACGTGCTCAAGCGCTTCGGCGACGCCAACCCGGCGCCCCTGTCGTTTCCCATGCCCGGCTGGACGTTGTGCGTCGACCTGCCCATCCGCGCCGGCCTGCACGAGCTGTGCGAGGAACTCGACCGGCTGGTGCTCGACGCGGGTGGCCGGCACTATCTGGCCAAGGAGTCCCGCGCGACACCCGAGGTCGTGCAGCGCGGCTATCCGCGTATCGACGAGTGGCGCAAGGTGCGCGCCGCCGTCGACCCCCACGGTGTTTTCGCCTCAGACATGTCGAGAAGGTTGGCTCTATGATTGACGCCGTCGGAAATCCCCAGTCGCTGCTGCTGCTCGGCGGGACGTCGGAGATCGGCCTCGCGGTGGCCACGCGCTACGCGAAGCGCCGCCCGCTGCGCGTGGTGTTGGCCGCCCGCCCATCGCCCCGGCGCGAGGAGGCCGCCGAAACCCTGCGCGCCAACGGCGCCACGGTGTCCACTGTGGACTTCGACGCCACGGACACCGCGAGCCACCCGGCGATGCTGGACAAGGCGTTCGCCGACGGCGACCTCGACGTGACCGTGGTGGCCTTCGGCCTGCTCGGCGACGCCGAGCAGGTGTGGCAGGACCACGCGCTGGCCGTCGAGCTCGCCCAGGTGAACTACACCGCCGCGGTGTCGGTCGGCGTCGCGCTGGCCGAACGGCTGCGCCGGCAGGGACACGGGCGCGTGGTCGCGCTGTCGTCGGTGGCCGGCGAGCGGGTGCGCCGCTCGAACTTCGTGTACGGGTCGACCAAGGCCGGCATGGACGGCTTCTACCTCGGTCTCGGCGAGGCGCTGGCACCCGACGGCATCACGGTCACCGTGGTGCGCCCGGGTTTCGTGCACACCAGGATGACCGAGGGCATGAAGCCCGCGCCGCTCGCGGTGACCGCCGACCAGGTGGCCGTCGCGGTCGTGGACGCGGTGCACAAGCGCAAGCAGCTGGTCTGGGTGCCGGCGGCGTGGCGCGTGGTGATGTCGGTCCTGCGCCACGTCCCGCGCGCGATCTTCCGCAAGCTGCCGATCTAGGCCGGGCTACAGGAACGCCGAGAGGGCGACGCAGCCGACCCAGGACACCCCGAGGACCTGCAGCACCCGGTCCTTGAACGCGATGTCCTCCGGCTCACCGGCGTTGCCGCCGTCCACGTCGACGGCGTAGCGCAGCACCGCGACCACGAACGGCACGATCGAGATCACCGCCCACACCGAGTCGGTGCCGGTGCGCTGGCGGATCTCGAACGCCCACAACGCGTACGCCATGATCATGATGGCCGCGGAGGTCGCCCAGACGAAGCGCAGGTAGCTCGCGGAGTACTTCGACAGCGACGCGCGGATCCGCGCGCCGGTCTGCTCGTAGAGCACGATCTCGGCGAACCGCTTGCCCGCCACCATGAACAGCGAGCCGAACGCGGTCACCAGCAGGAACCACTGCGACAGCGGCAACTCGGCCGCGGCGCCACCGGCGATGGCCCGCAACAGGAAGCCGGACGCGACGATGCACAGGTCGATCACCGGCTGGTGCTTGAGCCCGAGGCAGTACCCGAGCTGCACCGCCGCGTACACGCCGATCACCACCAGCAGCCGCCAGCTGGACAGCAGCGACACCGCGAACGAGGCCAGGAACAGCACCACCGAGATCGCGTAGGCCACCCGCACCGGCACCACTCCGGCGGCGATCGGCCGGTTGCGCTTGGTCGGGTGTGCCCGGTCGGCCTCGACGTCGATGGCGTCGTTGACCAGGTACACCGCCGAGGACACCAGGCAGAACGCGACGAAGGCCACCGCCGCGTCGAACACCACCTCGGGGTGGAACACCGGCTCGGCGGCGAACGCCGCGAACGGCGCGGCCAGCACCAGGACGTTCTTCACCCACTGCCGTGGCCGCGCCGTGCGGAGAACACCGCGCACCAGGCCGCCCGACGCCGGCGCGGACTCGGTCGCTTCGCTCTCCGCGGTACTGCTCACCGGACGCGTCTCCCGTTTCTCGACCGCTTTCGCGGCCGGTTGCGCAGCCGCCGGCGAACCAACCCGCCGACCGCCGCGCCGAGTGCCGAACCGGCGAGCACGTCGGTCGGGTAGTGCACTCCGAGCACCAACCGGGACACCAACATCGGCGCCACCAGCGCGGGCACCAGGTTGCGGCCGGTCAGCCCCGAGTAGACCACCGCGGCGGCCGTGGTCGAGGTCGCGTGCGACGACGGGAACGACAGCGTGCTCGGCGTGCTCACCAGCACCTCGACGTCGTCGTCGATCGGCCGCTGCCGGCGCACCACCCGCTTGACCGCGATCGACGCGGCGTGCGCGGCGACCACGCCGGCCGCCCCGGCCAGCCAGTCCCGCCGCCGGCCCCGATCCACCACCGCGCCGAGGAGCCCGGCGGCGAACCAGCCGGCCGCGTGCTCGCCGAACAGCGACAACCCGCGCGCGGCCGCGACCACCGGCGGCCGGCCGATCGTGCGCTGTACGCCGACCAGCGCCGCGATCTCGGCCGAGCGCTCCGGCTCCGGCGGCGGGGTGCCCGGTTCGACCACACGCAGCGTCCGCGGCGCGGTGATGGTCATCAGGCCTCCAGGGAGCCGTCGAGCGGGGCACCGTCGGTCAGGTGCGGCGCGACCTTGTTCTCGAACACCGACAACGCGGAGCCGATCGCCATGTGCATGTCCAGGTACTTGTAGGTGCCGAGGCGGCCGCCGAAGATCAGGTTGCGGTCCTTGGCCTCGATCTTGGCCAGCTCCCGGTAGCGCTCCAGCTTGGCGCGGTTCTCCGGGGTGTTGATCGGGTAGTACGGCTCGTCGTCGTCGCCGGCGAACCGGGAGAACTCGCGGAACACCACCGTCTTGTCGCTCGGGTAGTGCTTGCGCTCCGGGTGGAAGTGCCGGAACTCGATGATCCGGGTGTAGGGCACGTCCGCGTCGCTGTAGTTGACCACCGAGGTGCCCTGGTAGTCGCCGGTCTGCATGACCTCGGACTCGAAGTCGACCGTGCGCCAGGTGAACCGGCCGGCGGAGTAGTCGAAGTACCGGTCTAACGGTCCGGTGTAGACAGTCGGGGTGCCGGCCGGGATCCGGTCGCGCACGTCGAAGTAGTCCACGTTCACCCGCACGTCGATGTTGGGGTGCTCGGCCATCTTCTCCAGCCACGCGGTGTAGCCGTCGACCGGCAGGCCCTCGTAGGTGTCGTTGAAGTACCGGTTGTCGAAGGTGTAGCGGACCGGCAGGCGGGTGATGATGTTGGCGCCGAGCTCCTTCGGGTCGGTCTGCCACTGCTTTGCCGTGTAGTCGCGGATGAACGCCTCGTAGAGCGGGCGGCCGATCAGCGAGATCGCCTTCTCCTCGAGGTTCTGCGCGGCCTCGGTGTCCATTTCGGCGGACTGCTCGGCGACCAGCGCGCGGGCCTCGTCCGGGGTGAACGAGCGGCCGAAGAACTGGTTGATCATGCCGAGGTTCATCGGCAGCGGGTAGACCTGGCCCTGGTACTTGGCGAACACCCGGTGTTGGTACGGGGTGAAGGCGGTGAACTGGTTGACGTAGTCCCACACCCGCTTGTTGGACGTGTGGAACAGGTGCGCGCCGTAGCGGTGGACCTCGATCCCGGTCTCGGCGTCCGGCTCGGAGTAGGCGTTGCCGCCAAGGTGCGAGCGGCGTTCCAGCACCAGCACCCGCTTGTCGAGTTGGGTGGCGACCCGCTCCGCGATGGTCAGGCCGAAGAAACCGGAACCGATGACCACGATGTCGTAGCCGGCATAGTTGTCTGAGTCGTCTGCAGGAGCGTTCACGCCGCCCGAGGGTACTAGTCCGGTTTCCGGCCGAGCGCGGCACTGGCCCCAGACATGGGAGAACCCCCGCGCTCCCCAACGCGGGGGTTCTCGCACCCCTACCCCTGTGTTTCCCCCAGTGATCCCCTTACTGTTTCCCTCCGGCTTGCGCCTCGCTTCTAATGACGTGCGGCGCCCACGGCTCGTTCCGTGCGCCAGATCACTTACTCACCGGTAGGGCAAAATCTCCGTCGCGACCCGCTCCAGCATGGCGAGCCGGCCGGCGTAGGGGCTGTCCTCGCGCGGCCAGTGACACACCACGTCGGTGAAGCCGAGCTCGCCCGCACGCCCCATGGCGTCCCGGAAGTACTCCACGCTCGACAGCGAGAACACCGGCGCGGAGTCCAGGTTCAGGTACCGGTCGACCGGCGCGCCGTCGCCAAGTACGTCGTCGAACTTCCGCGACAGCCCGGCCACGTCGGCCCACCACCGCTCGAGGTCACCGTCGGTGTGCCAGCTGGTGACCCAGCCCTGGCCGAACCTGGCGGCCAGGCGCATGGCCCTCGGCCCGGTGGCGGCGACCACGAACGGCAGCCTCGGGTGGCGCACACAGCCGGGCGCGGAGCGGGCCTCGACCGAGGAGAAGTACTCGCCGCGCAGCGTCGTCCGCTCGTTGGTGAGCAGCGAGTCGAGCTGCTCGACGAACTCGGCGAACCGGTCGGCCTGCGCCGCCGGGGTCAACGGCGCGAAGCCCTGTACCTCGTTGTCGTAGCGGCCGACCACGCCGGCGCCGACGCCCAGGATCATCCGGCCGTTGGACACGTCGTCGAGCGCGAGCAGGCTACGGGCGAAGGGCACCGGCTGGCGGAAGTTCGGCGAGGCGACCAGGGTGCCAAGGCCGATCCGCCTGGTGACCATGGCGGCGGCGGTCAGCGTTGGCACCGCGTCGAACCACGGTCCGTCGACCAGGTTCCGCCAGCCGAGGTGGTCGTAGGTCCAGGCGTGGTCGAAGCCGTAGCTCTCGGCCGCTCGCCACTTCGGCTCGGCCAGCAGCCAGCGGTACTCGGGGAGGATCACGATGCCGACGCGCACGTCCACCAACGCTAGCCGATCAGTACGGCCGATACCCGGACCGCGCGAGTTTGCGTTGGTAGCCGCGCATCGCCCGGCCGGTCACCGGCACCAGCACGAGCACCGTCGCGGCCGCCCACAGCAGCAGCGACACCAGGACCATCGCGATGTACTCTGCGCCGCCGTCGGCCAGCAGCTTGATGATCGCGTAGAGGTAGTAGACGGTCACCAGCGCGCCGACGAAGCCCAGGATCCAGCGCACGAAGTCCACCCTGGCCAGCAGGATCAGCCCGAAGGTCAGCGTCGTGCAGGCGACCGACATGGTGGTCGAGATGGCGAAGTCGAGGTTGCCGGTGAACTCGTCGGAGAAGGCGGCGCCGACCAGGGCGACCAGCAGGTCGGCGTTGTCCGACGTGCCGTCCCAGCCGACGATGGCGATGATCAGCGTGAGCACGCCGCCGACCAGGAACAGCCCGGCGGCCACGTAGGCCGGCGCGTTGGTCGGTCCCTGCGGGCGATATCCCCCATACGGGTGGTATCCGGGTGGCGGCGGATAGTAACCGGGCTGTGGTGGATAGCTCACCTGAGGAACCGTAGTGCGGATGACGCTGTCACGGACAGGAATGATGTACCTGTGGACAGACCCGAACTCGTGGCCTCGGACGTCGACGGCACACTGCTGGACCCGGTGGAACGGGTCACCCCCCGCACGGTCGGCGCGATCGCGCGGGTGATCGGGTCGGACACGCCGTTCGTGCTGGTCAGCGGGCGGCCACCGCGCTGGATACCCAACGTCGCGCAGGCCGCGGGGCTCACCGGGTACGCGGTGTGCAGCAACGGCGGAATTGTGTACGACATCGGCCACGATCGGGTGATCTCGTCCCGGGATCTGGACCCGCTGCGGTTACAGGACACCGCGCACGCCCTGCGGCGCGCGCTGCCCGACGCGCGGCTGGCGACCGAGCGGGTGACCGCCGGGCTGGCCCCGTTCGTCACCGAGGAAGGCTTCGCCAACCCGTGGGGCAACCCGCTCGGCGAGCAGGACGGCGAGACCAACGACGTGCCGCTGGCCGAGGTCATCGGCCACCCGGCGACCAAGCTGATGATCCGCCACCGCGAGCTGACCAGCCAGGAGCTGGCCGACGCGGTCACCGAGGTGCTGGCCGGGGCCGCGCTGGAGATCACCTACTCGACCAACCAGGGGCTGATCGAGATCTCCGCCGCCGGGGTCACCAAGGCCGCCGGGCTCGCCGAGGTGTGCGAGCGGCTCTCGGTCGACCAGCACCGGGTGGTCGCGTTCGGTGACATGCCCAACGACCTGCCGATGCTGCGCTGGGCCGGGCACGGCGTGGCCATGGCCAACGCGCACGCCGAGGTGCTGGCCGCGGCCGACGAGGTGACCGCCCCGAACTCCGAGGACGGCGTGGCACAGGTGCTGGAACGCTGGTTCTGAGTCACGCTCGAGGTGAGGTGATCGAGTGGAGGTGATCGGCATGGAGCAGAAGGCGGGCCGGACGCTCGTCGTGCTGCGGCACGCCAAGTCGGACTGGGACACCGGGGAGGTCGACCACGAGCGCCCGCTCAACGCGCGCGGCCGGCGGGACGCCGCCGCGCTCGGCGAGTGGCTCCGGGACCACGTCCCCGCCATCGAGCTGGTGGTCTGCTCGACCGCCACTCGGGCGCGCCAGACCTGGCGGCTGGCCGCGCCCGCGCTCGACCCGGCGCCCTCGGTGCGCTACGAGCAGCGGGTCTACGCCGCCGAGCCCAGCACGCTGCGGTCGGTGGTGGACGAGATCCCCGACGACGTGACGACCGCCGTGCTGGTCGGCCACAACCCGGGGCTCACCGAGCTGGTGTCGTCGGTGTCCAGGCGCCCGGTCGAGCTGCGGACGTCGGCGGTCGCGGTGCTGAACTGGGGCGGGACCTGGGCGGATGTGTGGGCAGGAAGTGCCGAACTGATCACCCAGGCCACGCCCCGTGGCTGAGGTTTCCGCTGCTAAACCGGGTCCGATGCGGCGCGCAACGCGATCGGCGCACCGGCAAGGTCCTCCTCGTTGCACATCAGCTTGACGTCGTAGTACGGGGCGTCCCCGCCGTCGTCGTAGTCGAGGTGGATGGCGATCACATCGACCGGTTCGCCGAGCCAGTCCTGGGTTCGGCGTAGCCAGGCGGCTGACCGCTCCAGCGCCGTCGGCAGATCGTCGTCGCGGAACTCGACCGGCCGGTACGGCACGCCGTAGACCTGATCTCCCTGGTGAGATGGCTTGGGGAGGTCGACCGACACACCTGCGTCGTCGAGGTCGAGTGCGATTGATCGGGGCTGTTCACTAGCGAGCTCGCTCACCCTTACGAGCGTCCACCAGCATCTGATTGCTCGCAACCCTTCTGCTGCGCTGAGTGTGCTTGGTGTGGTTGACTGTGCCTTGGTCGTGATTTCTTGAGTTCGTGAAAGATCACGCTCGCAAGAGGTTGTTGCGGGCGCGCGGGTTAGCTCCAGGTTGAGTCGCCGTCTGGAACCGGCCAAGGTCGTCGCAACCGCGGCGGCTGGCAATACGCTGTTCAGGAGAACGTAGTGGCACAGGGAACTGTGAAGTGGTTCAACTCCGAGAAGGGCTTTGGCTTCATCGCGCCGGACGACGGTAGCGCTGACGTCTTCGTCCACTACTCGGAGATTCAGGGTAACGGCTTCCGCAGCCTGGACGAGAACCAGCGCGTGGAGTTCGAGATCGGCCAGGGCCAGAAGGGCCCGCAGGCGACCGGCGTGCGCGCGGTCTGATCTCGCCATCCGCTTGACGTAACAGAGCTTGACGCAAGAGGGCCACCGGGGTCTGCCGACCCGGGTGGCCCTCTTCGTATGTTCGCTAGCTGAACACCTTGCGCCAGGACTCGACCGAGGTCAGCTCCGGCAGCGCCGCCTTGTACTGCTCCACCAGCTGGGGCCATTCCCGCGTCAGCCGCCGCCAGTCGTGCGCGGCCTTGGTCGCCAGGTCACGGAACACCTTCGGGTCCCGGCGACGGAACGCCACCCCGCTGCCGTCGGCGTTGGACACGGTCGCGCTGTCCAGGTTGCCGAGCATGAACCACAGCGACGCGTTCGCCGGGATGTTGACCTGCGGCCGGTCGGCCGACGACGGGTCGGGCGCGCGCAGGTTGTGCAGGATCGCCTTGCCGGCGCGCAGCGCGATCTTCGCCGGGTGCACCGGCGGGCGCAGCATCTGCTCGGCGCGCACCATGTCGAACGTCGGCGGCGGGAACTCCCTGGCCGATGGCAGGAACTGGGCGTCGGTGTACTCCTTGCGCAGCGCCTGCACGTCCGGCAGCGCGGTGCCGAGGCGCTCGAACAGCCGCTCCGGGCCGGCCATGAAGTCCTCGATCGCCTTGAGCTCGAGCGCGAGCGTCGAGTACTCCATCGACATCAGCCGCTTGAACGCCGACCGCGCACCCTGCGCGAGCAGGGTCTTACGCATGTCGTACGGGCTGTGCAGCGCGGCCAGGATCAGCCGGTTGCGCAGGTGGAAGTAGACCGTCCAGTCCTTGGTGTCGTTCTTGTCGGTCCACGGCTCGTGCCAGACCGCCGAGCCGGGCAGGGTGACCGTCGGGATGTCCTTGGCCAGCGCGCGCAGCGAGTACTCCGCGTCGTCACACTTGATGAACAGCGGCAGCGGCAGGCCGACCCGCTCCACCACCGACCTCGGGAACAGGCACATCCACCAGCCGTTGTAGGTGGCGTCGATGCGCTTGTGCAGCGCCCTGGTGTCCCGCAGCGAGTCGGTGCCGAAGTCGTGGTTGACCACGGCGCCGGGCGCCCGGCGCCACTGGCAGGTCGCCATGTCGACGACCTCGCCCATGGAGTGCAGCCGGGACTTGGCCTGCAGGTTGAGCATGTGGCTGCCGACGATGACCGGCTTGGCCGAGGCCCTGGCGAACATGTTGGACCGCAGGATGGAGTCCGGTTCGAGCGCGATGTCGTCGTCGAGCAGCAGGATCTGGTCGACGGTGCCCGGCTGGGTGTGCTCGATGGCCTCGTAGAGCGCCCTGGTGAACCCGCCGGAGCCGCCCAGGTTGCCCTGCTCGATGACCTCCAGCCGCTCGCCGAGCACCGCCGCCGCCTCGGCGAACCGCTCGTGCTCGCGCAGCTTGCGGCTGCCCTGGTCGGCGACGAAGACCTTGCTGATCACGTCCAGCACCGCCGGGTCCTCACCCAGCGTGATCAGTGACGCCACGCAGTCGTCGAGCCGGTTGAACGTGGTGATGCCGACCGCGATCTTCTGCGTCGGCAGCGGCGCGTCCGCCAGCCACACCGCATCGGTGACCTGCAGCGGCACGTTCTCGGTGAACACGTCGAACCACAGCCAGCCGCCGTCCTCGAACGGCGCGAGCGGGAGGCGGAACTCCAGGGTCCGCGCCTTCTTCTCGGCGTGCACCGGGGCGCCCTGGAGGTGCACGACGTCACCGTTGGGCTTGGAGCGGTACACCTCGACCCGGCCGGCGCCGCGCACCGTCAGCCGCAGCGTGACGTGCTCGACGGTGGTCCAGCGCTTCCAGTAGCTGGCGGGGAAGGCGTTGAAGTAGGAGGCGAAGGACACCCTGGCCGACGCGGGCACCTCGACCTCGCGCCGGGAGGCGACGTGGCTGTGCACGTTGTCCGGTTCGTCCAGGTACAGCGGCCGGACGTCGAGGGGGTCGCGGTCCCTCGGCAGCACCACCCGCTGCAGCACCCGGTCGGCATCGACACCGCTGGTGCCGCTGGTGCCGCTGCCGGGTTTGCTGCTCGCCTGTTCGGCCACTGTTCTGCTCCTCCTTGGGGATGACAACTCCGGGGTGTCTACTCCGAGCGGTCGGCGATCAGGACGAACTCGTTGTAGGTGAAGGCCTTACCGGCCGCCCTTGGCAGCGGGAACGACTGCCGGCGGATCCTGGTGAAGCCGAGCTGGTTGGCCACGTCGGCCAGCGCGTCGAAGTCGGTGAACTCGACGTGGGTGCTGTCGCTGGCGTAGCCGCGCTCCTGCGGGCAGATCAGCACCATGCGCGCGTTGGGCGCCAGGTAGGGCAGATAGCCCTTGAGGATGCCGACGGCCTCGGCCCTTGGCATGTGCTCGACCAGGTGCGCGGCCAGCAGGCCGCCGAAGCGGCCCGGCTTGGCGTAGTCGGTCTCGCCGAACTCCTCGGAGGTGAACGCGGTCAGCCCGCGCTCCCGGCAGGTGGCGATCGAGTGCGGGTTGTGGTCGACGCCGACGCCCTTGGGCTGGAGGTGGGCCAGGCAGCGGCCGATCCCGCAGCCGACCTCGAGCACCTCGCGGTCGCCGAACTGGCGGCGGAGGTTCCAGCGGTAGGGCGCCTGCACATCGAGCAACCGCTTCCAGAGCGGCATCTCCAACCGCTTGAGCCGGTCGGTGTACTCCTCGCCCTCGGTCGATTCCAGGGAAGCCATGCTGTTGGTCCTCGCCGATCCGAATAGGGAAGCGGGCCGTCTTGGAAAAGGCCGCACAGGATGTACCGGCATGGTAACGGCCAGCCCGGCAGCGTGGACGTGGGGAGCACGCGGTGGTGCTGCGCTACAGTCCGGGCACCCAAAACCATCTCGCGCGATGAGTGCGTTGGGAGTATGTGCGGTGAACGCAGGTCAGTACACGAGTTTCGGCGCGACGCCACCCCACGGTGGCGGCCCGAACACCCTGGACGCGACGATCGTGCTGCCCTGCTTCAACGAGCAGGAGCACGTGCTGGACGAGATCAAGCGGATCACCGGTGCGATGGACGCCAGCGGCATGTCCTACGAGCTGCTCGTCATCGACGACAAGTCGACCGACGACACGCTGTCGGTGCTCGAGGAGGCGCTGCCGCAGTTCCCGAAGATGCGGCTGATGCCCTTCCGCCGCAACGGCGGCTCCGGGACCGCGCGCCGGATCGGCACCCGCGAGGCCTACGGCCGGATCGTGGTCTGGACCGACGCGGACATGACGTACCCGAACGAGCGAATCCCGGAGTTCATCCAGCACCTGAACGACCACCCCGACGTCGACCAGGTCGTCGGCGCGCGGACCTCGGAGCAGGGCACGCACAAGCTGCTGCGGGTGCCGGCCAAGTGGGCCATCCGCAAGATCGCCGAGATGCTGGCCGGCACGAAGATCCCCGACCTGAACTCCGGGCTGCGCGCGTTCCGGCGGGAGGTCTCGCTGCCCTACCTGCGGCTGCTGCCCCCCGGGTTCTCCTGCGTCACGACGATCACCATGTCGTTCCTGTCCAACCAGCACCCGGTGGACTACCTGGCGATCGACTACGCCAAGCGGGCCGGGGTGTCGAAGTTCCACTTCGTGAAGGACGCCTACCGCTACATCCTGCAGGTGCTGCGGATGGTCATGTACTTCAACCCGATCAAGGTGTTGATGCCGCTCGCGCTCACGCTGTTCGTGCTCGGCGCGGGCAAGGGCATCGTGGACATCATCCGCTACGACTTCCGGGTGACCAGCAACGCGATGCTGGCCATGGTCACCGCGCTGATCATCGGGTCGATGGCGCTGCTCGCGGACCTGATCGTGCGGTCGAGGGACGACCGCTAGCCGGCGTCAGTGCAGGCCGCGTCTGCCCGGCGTCCAGAAGGGCTTGACGGTGATCGCCCGGCGGGGCCAGCCGCGCTCCCGGACGAGGTGGTCGCGCACCTGCTGGCAGGTGCGGGCCTCGCCGGCGACGTAGGCCGCGCCGGGCTCGTCGGGCAGGTCCAGCGCGGCGACGGCGGCGAGCAGCGTCGGCGAGCGGTACGCGGGTTCACCGTGCCGGTACACCCGGCGTAGCCCCGGTCGGCCGGGGATGTGCAGGTCTTCGCCGGCACTCTCGCTCTCCAGCACGCCCAGCACCCGCTCGGTGGCACCCAGGGCGCCGAGCATGGGGCCGAACGCGGCCGTGGCGGTCTCGTCGCCGATGAACAGGTGGTAGGGCGCCGAGCGGGTGGCGAAGTCGCCCTGCGGGCCCCAGAAGGTCACCGGATCGCCTGCGGTGACCGCGCGGGCCCAGCGCAGGCCGATGCCCTCCTCGGCGGCGCGGTAGAGGTGGACCCGCAGCTCGATGGCCGACTCGGCGGCGGTGTGGTCCCAGATCGTGTAGCTGCGCAGGGTGTCGATCGGGTGCAGGATCCCCTGGAGTGACAGCGGGTCGGTGAGCTGGATCCGCACGTGCTGCCCGGGGATGTGGGGCGTCGTCCACGGCGTGTCCGCGACGATCCGGATCCGGCGCATCGTCGGCGTGACCTGTTCGGCCACCGCGACTGTCCCCCGCGTGACGTACTTGGCGAACGCCCTGGTCAGCGGTTTGGCCAACGGGGTCATGCGCACTCCTCCTTGTTGTTATTGACTGATAACAAGGAAGGTTAGTAATCGACTGATAACATGTCAACCGGAGGACGGGAGGCCCGATGAGCAGGACCAGGCTGACCGCGGCCGAACGCAGCGAGCAACTGGTGGCCGCGGCCATCACGGCCTTCTCCGCCAACGGCTACGCCGGCACCACGACCGACGACATCGCGCGGCTGGCCGACATCACCCAGCCCTACGTCATCCGGCTGTTCGGCTCCAAGCAGCGGCTGTTCATCGCCGGCATCGAACGCGCGGCCGACCGGATCGAGCAGACCTTCCGCGAGGCCGGCACCGAACTGTCCGACCTCGCCCTGGCCTACGACCGGCTGCTGGCCGAACGAGAACTGCTCGCGATGATGCTGCACGCCTACGCGGCCAGCGGTGAGCAGGCCATCGGCGACGTCGTGCGCGCGCGCTTCGGCCGGATCTATCAGCTGGTCAGGGAACTCACCGGAGCGGCACCCGAACAGGTCCGCGAGTTCCTCGGCACCGGCATGCTGCTCACCGTGCTCTCCTCGCTGCGGGTCGTCGGGCCAAGCCCGGTGGCACCCGACCCGTGGATGACCGAGATCGTCGACTCGATCCCCAACTTCACCAACAACTACCCCGCCGACTGAGGCGTCGGCGGGGTAGTTGTCAGTGCTCGGTCGTCGCTGCTCAGTCGTCCAGGTCGTAGAGCCGGCGCCAGTTCTCCCGGCTGGTCAGCTGGGGCGCGGCGGCGCGGTACTCCTCGCGCAGCCGGGGCAGCTCGTTGATCAGCCGGCGCACGACCCTGGCCGTCTGCTTGGCCAGCTTGATGGTCAGGTCCCGGTCGCGGCGGCGCACCCGGACCCCGCCCTGGGAGCCGTCGGTCACCACCGCGGTCTCGAACTGGGAGACGTGCCACCAGGTCGAGTCGGGCTTGGAGACCGCGCCGATGGGGTGCACCGTCCGGTCCATCGCCAGGTAGGCCAGGCGCTTGAGCAGCGTGAGGCGGTGGCTGCTCGGCTTGGGGCCGGCCTGGATCTGCTTGATGTCCCCGGTGTTGAGGCCGGGCACGTCGGAGGCCTTGTGCATGATCGTGTCCGGGTAGTCGGCGCGCAGGGCGAGGACCTGCTTGGCCGCGCTCGCGCCACCGTCGGCCAGGAAGTCCGGGCCCTCGAGGAAGTCCTCCGCGGCCTTGATCAGCGTCGCCGCCAGGCCGTACTGCATGGAGAGCAGGTAGCGGGAGATCCGCGAGGTCAGCACCCGCGCGGTCTGCTTGGGGTCGATCTCGGCGTGCAGCGTGCTGACGATCATGGCGTTACGGACGGCGAAGTACTCGTTCCACTTGTCGACGTCCTTCCAGTCGAAGTCGGCGTGCCACAGGCCGGCGCCGGGCAGGGTGACCGTCGGGAAGCCCTTGGCCCGCGCGCGGTAGCCGTACTCCACGTCGTCCCACTGGAAGAACAGCGGCATCGGCAGCCCGATCGCGGCCACGACCTCGGCCGGGATCAGGCAGGACCACCACGCGTTGTAGTCGGCGTCCACCCGCCGGTCGCCGCGGGTGACCTTGCTGGTGTGCGTCTTGTCCTCGTCGCCGTCCTCCTCGAGCAGGTCGACGTCGTCCAGGGCGTTGCGCACGACCTTGCCCGGGATCAGCTGGGCGAAGTCGGCGTACTCCGCGCCGGCGAGCAGCCGGGTCGGGTGCAGCAGCTTGAGCATCTGGCCGCCGACGATCGTCGGCGCCGGCGTCCGGTTGGCGAACGCGGTCAGCCGGACCGCGATCTCCGGCTCGCAGAGCACGTCGTCGTCCATGAACAGCAGGTTGGCGTGCTCGGCGCCGCCGGCACCGGTCACCTCGTACATGCCACGGCCGAAGCCGCCCGCGCCGCCGAGGTTGGGCTGGCGCAGGTAGCGCAGCCGGCCGGCGAGCGCCTGCTGGATCTCCGGGAACGCCGGGCGGGACTCCACCGTGTCGGTGCCCTGGTCGACCACGTAGATCGCGTCCAGCACGTCCAGGGACTCCTGGTCGCGGCCGAGCGACTGGAGGGTCTTGGTGCAGTCGTCCGCGCGGTTGAACGTGCAGATGACCACGGCCGTCGGGCGCACCCGCTTCGGCGGGGCGACCGTCCAGCGCAGCCGCTCGACCACCAGCTCCTCGGTGGTCGTGGTGAACTGCACCCACAGGAAGCCGCCGTCGACGAACTTGTCCAGCTCGGCGGTCACGGTGATGACCTGGTCACCGCGCAGGCCGGTCAGGTCCTGGGCGGCGACCGTGCGGATCTCGCCCTGGATGTCCGACGCGATCACCGCGAGCCGGCCGGAGCCGGTGGCGGTGACCTCGATGTCCACCGTGTCCACCACGGTCCAGCGCTGCCAGTAGCTGGCCGGGAAGCGCCCGAAGTAGGTGTCGGTGGTGACCTCAGAGCCGGGCGCCACCACCAGCCGCTGCCGTTCCCGGACCGCGTTGCCGTGCACGACCTGGGCGTACAGGTCCTCCGGGCACACCGGGTCCGGCCCGAGGAACAGCCCGCGCTGGGCCACCAGACGGCCGTTCGGCGCGTGCTCGACGAGAGCCGCGTCCGGGGCGGAAACGGGCTCGACGGGAGCCGTATCGCTGGAGATCGGGGTGCTGCCGAGCATTCGAGTTCAGTCCTCCAGAGGGCTTAGTCGATCACGATGCCCATCGACACTTCTGGTCAGTGAGCCTACCTGCGAGCCGACTTGTGATTACTGTTAGGTCACGATAATCGCGCTTTCGGGGGACACTCAGGACACCGCGAACGAGGTCCAGCCACTCGTTCCGACCACGTCGGCGCCGGTCAGCTCGGGCAGCTGGGCCGGCTCGGCCAGCCAGCCGGGCGGGTTGTCGCCCCCACCGAGCTGCCCGAAACCGTTGTGCCCCCAGGCGTACACGGTGCCGTCGGCGCGCACCGCCAGCGCGTGGTTGGTGCCGCCCGCGATGTCGGTGACGTCGGTGAGCCCGATCACCGGACCGGGTGACGGCTGGACACAGTTCTGCTCGTCGGGAGAGCCACAGTTGCTGCCCACGGTGCCGTTGCCGAGCTGGGCGGCGCCGTTGAAGCCCCACGACAGCACCGTGCCGTCGGTCCTGCGCGCGTAGGTGGCGGCGGCCGAGCCGGCGGCGATCTCCGCGACGTCGGTCAGCCCGGGGATCTGCGTCGGCGCGAGCGCGAGGCAGTTCGGCGTCTCGACGCCGCAGTCCGCGCCGCCTGCCGTGCCGATGCCCAGCTGACCGGCGCCGTTGTAGCCCCAGGCCCACACCGTGCCGTCGCTCTTCACCGCGAACGTGGCGTTCCAGGTGGCGCTGATCGACACCACGTCGGTCAGGCCGGGGATCTGGACCGGGGTCAACGCCCGGCAGCCGGCGCCGACCGGCGCCTGGTCACAGCCGGTGCCGTAGGAGCCGTTGCCGAAGGAGCCGGCGTTGGCGCCCCACACCCACACGGTGCCGTCGGTCTTGCGCGCGTAGCCGGTGTGGTTGCCGGCGGCGACCTGCGCGACGCCCGAGGACAGGCCGGCGACCGCCACCGGCGCGCGCCGCTCGGTCATCGTGCCGTCGCCGAGCGCGCCGTGGAAGTTGTCGCCCCACGCCCACGCCTTGCCCTGGGCGTCGACCGCGTAGTTCACCGTGCGGCCGACCGCCAGCTGGGTGATGGTCGGCAGGTTGCTCACCTGGACCGGCACGGTCGACATGCCGTAGGGCTTGCCGGTGCCCAGGCCGGCGAAGTCGTCGAGGCCCCAGGAGAACACCGCGCCGTCGGCGCGCAGCGCGTAGGCGTTGTAGTAGCCGCCGGCCACTGAGGTGATCCCGGACAGGCCGTCGATCCGGCCAGGGGTGAACGACCGGCCGCCGGTGGTGCCGACGCCGAGCAGGCCCCACTCGTTGTCGCCCCAGCTGTGCAGGCAGTCGGCGGTGCAGGCGTCCGGCGGCGGGGCGAAGTAGCCGGCGACGTCCATCAGGAAGTCCACGTTGCCGGCCTGGTTGAACACGTCGACCCGTCGGCCGCTGCCGAGCTCGACGGTCACCAGGTTGGCCGAGGTCTGGCCGGCGACCAGGTTCAGGTTGGACGCGGTCGGCACGGTCCCGCCGGTCGGGAACGCGGTCAGGTAGGTGCCAGACGATGGCGCGTTGGTGCCGGTCAGGTTGAACACGACCGTGCTCGCCGTCGGCGGCAGCTCGGGCGCCAGGTCGACCGTGCCGACCCAGCCGCCCGGGAGCGGGTCACCGCTGCGCGTGTCGATCACCCGCATCGGGGTCACCTGGTAGAAGGCGTGGCCACGGTCGGTGGCGTAGTAGCCGGCGAGGTCGGCGATCAGGTGCGCGTTGCCGGAGTTGTTGTACAGCGTCACGCTGCGGTTGGTGCCCAGCGCGACGGTGACCAGGTTCGGCGTGGTCGTGTTGCGCGCCAGGTTGAGCGTGGAGGCGTTGGGCCTGGCCTGGCCGGTCGGCCACGCGGTGACGAAGGTGGCGGCGGTCGCGGCGGTGCCGGTCAGGTTGAACGTGACCGCGGTGGCCGAGGCCGGCACCCTGCTGGACAGGTTGATCGTGCGGCTGGTGCCGGGGCCGAGCGCGCCGCCGGAGCTACGCGTGTCCAGCACCCTGGTCGGCGTCGTCGAGGTGAACCGCGAGCCGGTGTCCGGCGCGTAGTAGCCGGCGAGGTCGGCGAGCACGTGCGTGTCGCCGAAGTTGTTGTAGACCGCGAGGTCGCCGTCCACGGCCACGGTCACCGCGTTCGCCCGGATCTCCCCCGACGCCAGGTTGACGTTCGACACGGCGGGTTGTGCCTGGTTGGCCGGCCACACGGTGAGGAAGGTGGCCGCGCTCGGCGTGACGCCGGTGACGTTGAGGACCACCGCGGTCGCGTTGGCCGGCACCTGGGAGCCGAGCGCGAACACGGCCTGTTCCCTGGTGCCCAACGGGCCGGCCGGCACGCCGATCCCGCCTCGGGTGTCCAGCACCCGGACCGGGGTGACCGGCGTGAACGACGATCCCGCGGAGGTGGCCGCCGCCTGCGCGCCGGTGGTGGCGAGGGGCTTGCGCGGTTGCCGGGGGGACTGCTCCCGGACGGCGTACTCCTCGTCGGCGGCCAGCAGCGCGTCGGTCTTGCTCTGGTGCGGGAGTGTGGCGGACGCCGAGTCCAGCTCGACCACTTGAGGCGGCGCCGGGTCGGCCGTCGCCGGCCCGGTCACGGCCAGCGCCGCGGCCAGCGTGGTGACGAGCACGACCGATCTGCGAAGCGGCACGGCGCCGTCCTTTCCTCGTCGTCTCTGTTGGGGATCTGCCTACCAGGTCATGGGTTGGGCACCAACGCACCACCCGAGGTGACCGCCGCGGCCCTGGTCAGGCCGGTCACCCGGACCGGCACCGGTGAGACGCAGCCGGCCGGATCGTCACAGACGGTGCCGTCGCCGAGCTCGTCGTTGGTGTTCTCGCCCCAGGCCGACACCGTGCCGTCGGCGCGCAGCGCGTAGCCGGCACCCGACCCGCCCGCGATGCCGGTGACGTCGGTGAGACCGGCGACCTGGACCGGCACCCTGGACCGGCAGCCGGTGCCGTCCTGGCAGTCGGCGCCGTTGCCCAGCGCGCCGCGCTCGTTGCCGCCCCAGGCCCAGACCGTGCCGTCCGCGCGCAGCGCGTAGCCGGTGGTGCCGGCCGAGGTGGCGATCGCGGTCACCCCGGTCAGGCCGGTGACCTGGACCGGGATGACCGAGCGGCAGCCGGTGCCGCTCGGCTCGCAGTCGGCGCCGTCGCCAAGCTCGCCCGACCAGTTGGCGCCCCAGGCCCAGACCGTGCCGTCCGCGCGCAGGGCGTACCCGCCGCCGTTGCCGCCGGCGATCGCGGTGACCTCGGTGAGGCCGGCGACCTGGACCGGGGTCTGGCTGTACTCGGCCAGCGAGGCGTTGCCCAGCGCGCCGTCGAGGTTGCTGCCCCAGGCCAGCACGGTGCCGTCGGCGCGCAGCGCGTAGCTGGTGGCCTCGCCGGCCGCCACCGAGGTGACCCCGGTCAGCCCGGACACCCGCACCGGCACGTCCGACCGGACCGGCCCGCCGTCACCGAGACCGCCCTCGGCGTTCATGCCCCACGCCCACACCGTGCCGTCCGCCCGACCGGCCACCGCGTGGTAGCGGCCGGCGGCGATCGAGGTGACCTCGGTCAGCCCGGGCACCGGCGCCGGCACCGCCGACCAGCCGACCGCGCTCCAGCCGCCGCCGAGCTGACCTAAGGGCGCCTGGCCCCAGGCCAGCACGGTGCCGTCGGCGCGCAGCGCGTAGCGGACCGCGCCGCGGCCGCCGGCCAGCGCGGTCACCCCGGACAGCCCGACCACCTGCGCGGCGCTGGCCGACGACGACGCCCGGTCACCGGTGCCCAGCGCCCAGGACTCGTTGCCGCCCCAGGTGTAGGCGCAGTCCAGCGTGCAGCCGGCGGTCGGTGTGACGAACACGCCGGCCAGGTCGGCGACCACGTGCACCCCGCCGCGGAAGTTGTAGGCGACCACCGGTGACATCGTGGACAGCGCGACCGAGGTCAGGTTCGCCGCGGTCTCGCCGGGCACCAGGTTCAACGTGGACACCGCGCCGTCCGGCCGGCCGTCGGCCGCCCACACCGCGACGTAGGTGGCCGCGGTCGGCGCCACGCCGGTGACGTTGAGCAGGGCGGCGGTCGCGTTCGCCGGCGCGCCGAGGTTCACCGGCAGCCGCTGCGCGGGTCCGAGCTGGCCGGCGCTGTTGCGGGTGTCGAGTACCCGGACCGGGGCGTTCGGCACGAACGTCGCGCCGAACTCGGGGGTGTAGAAGCCGGTCAGGTCGACCAGCACGTCCACGGTGCCGGCCAGGTTGTACAGGCTGATCCGCCGGTCGGCGCCGATGGCGACGGTCGCCAGGTTCGGCCGGGTGCCGCCGGCGTTGAGGTTCAGGTTCGACGCCGTCGGCCGGGGCCGGTCGGTCGGCCACGCGGTGAGGAAGGTGGCCGCGGTCGCGCCGACGCCGGTGAGGTTGAGCGTGACCGAGGTGGCCGAGCTGGGCACCTTGCCGGTCAGGTCGACGACCTGGCTGGCGCCGGGGCCGAGCGCGGGCGGCGGGTCGGCGCGGGTGTCGAGCACCCTGGTCGCCGACAGCGGCGTGTACTTCGACCCGGCGCCCGGCGCGTAGTAGCCGGCCAGGTCGGCGAGCAGGTGCACGCTGCCGAGGTGGTTGTAGAGCGTCACGCCGCGGTTGGCGCCGAGCGCGACGGTGGTCAGCACCGGGCGGGTGTCGCGCGCGACCAGGTTCAGGTTCGAGGCCACCGGGCGGGGCGCGCCCGCCGGGTAGGCGGTCACGAAGGTCGGCGCGGTGGCCGCGGTGCCGGTCAGGTTCAGCACCACCGCGGTCGCGCCCGCCGGCACCCTGGCCGACAGGTTCAGCGCGATGGTGCGCCCGGCGCCGACCGGGCCGGGGCCGGTACGGGTGTCGAGCACCCGCACGGGGGTCAGCGGGGTGAACGCCGACCCGGTCTCGGCGGCCACCGGCATCGGCGCGGGCTGGTCGGCCCGCTCGGCGCCCGCGACCAGGCCGGCGACCATGGCCAGCACGCCGAGCACCACCAGGTTCCGGCGCATCGCTACCTCCCCGCCTGGGGAACGAGGGCGCCGCCACCGCCGAGCTCACTGGCCGCGCCGAGGTCCGGCACCTGGACGGGCACCGTCGAGTAGCCGCTGGTCGTGCCGTTGGCGAGGTCGCCGTCCCGGTTGCCGCCCCAGGTCCAGACCCGGCCGTCCGCGCCGAGCGCCCGCCCGCCGAGCGTGGTCAGCTCGACGTCGACGATCCCGGTGAGGTTCGCGACCGGGACCGGGTCCTCGGCGAAGCACTCGGGCGCGGTGTCCTGCGGCGCGCAGTCGTCGCCGGTGCCCAGCTCGCCCTCGCGGTTGGTGCCCCAGCCGACGACCGTGCCGTCCGCGCGCACCGCGAAACCCCGGCCCCAGAGGTCGACACTGACGGCGACCGCGTCCGGCACCCTGGTGAACCGGACCGGGACGCGGGAGAGGTCGACGTCGCTGCCGTCGCCGAGTTCGCCGTGCTCGTTGCTGCCCCACGCCCACACCGTGCCGTCGGCGGTGTGCGCGTAGGTGGTGAACGGGCCGGCGTCGACGGCGGTGACGCCGGTCAGCTCGCCGACCCGCACCGGGGTGGGTGACTCGGTCACCGTGCTGCCGTCGCCGAGCAGACCGCCGCCGTTGAAGCCCCAGGCCAGCAGCGTGCCGTCAGCGCGGATGGCGTAGCCGACGTTGGTGGTGGCCGCGATCGCGGTGATCTCGCTCAGGCTGGCGACCAGGACCGGTGGCGCGGTCGGGTCGGTGCCGCCGCCGGTGCCGAGGATGCCCGACTGGTTGGCGCCCCAGGCCCAGACGGTGCCGTCGGCACGCAGCGCGAGCCCCGCGCCGCCCGCGGACGCCACCTGGGTGACCCCCGACAGGCCCCGGACCTGGACCGGCGTGGTCACCGGCAGCTGCGCGGAGGTCCAGCCGTTGCCGAGCTCGGCGTGGTAGTTGAACCCCCAGCCCCAGACCGTGCCGTCGGCGCGCACCGCGTAGCCGTCGTCGACATCCACGACGTCGGTCAGCCCGACGAGCCGAGGACTCGAGGCGGCCGGCGCGGTCCAGCCGGTGCCCAGGACGCCGCCGTCGCGACCCCACGCGGCCACACAGCCCACCGCGCAGTCCACCGGCGGCACCCGGAAGTAGCCGGCGAGATCGGCGGCCACATGCACCTGGCCGGCGTGGTTGTAGAACCCCGAGCGGTGGCCGGCCGGGGTGCCGGCGAGCGGGACCACCGCGTGGCTGGCCGCGGTCTGGCCGGCGGTCAGGTTCAGGTTCGAGGTGCCGGGCGGCGGCAGGGTCAGCGAGGACCATGCGCTGACGAACGTGCTCGCGGTCGGCGCGATGCCGGTCAGGTTCAGCGCGGCGGCGACCGCGTCGGCCGGCAGCGGCTCGCCGGGGGCGAACCCGTCGCTGTGTCCCGGGCCGACCGGACCCGCCTGGCCGAAGTCGGTGCCCACGCCGGTGCGGGTGTCGAACACGCGGGTGGGGGCGACCGGCACGAAGGTGGCGCCGAACTCCGGGGTGTAGAAGCCGGCGAGGTCGACCAGCACGTCGAGGTCGCCGGCCAGGTTGTAGACCGCGACGCCGCGGTTCGCGCCGATGGCGACGGTGGCCTGGTTCGGGGTGGTCGCGCCCCGGCGCAGGTTCACCGTGGAGGCCGTCGGGCGCTCGCTGCCGGCCGAGTAGGCGGTCAGGAAGGTGTCGGCGGTGCCCCTGGTTCCGGTCACGGTCAGCACGACGGCGTTGGCGGTCGCGGGCACCTTGCCGGTCAGGTCGACGGTGGTGGTGGCGTTGGGGCCGAGGTGGGTGTTGGTCACCCGCACCGGCTCCAGCGGGGTGTAGCGGGAGCCGGCGCCGGTGGCGTAGTAGCCGGCGAGGTCGGCGACCAGGTGGGTGTTGCCGGCGTGGTTGTAGAGGGTGACCGCCCGGGTGTCGGTGACCCGCACGGTCACCAGGTTCGCCCGGATCTCACCACTGACCAGGTTCAGGTTCGACGTGGCCGGGCGCGCCTCACCGGTCGGGTAGGCGGTCACGAAGGTCGCCGCCGTCGGCGACACCCCGGTCACGTTCAGCACGACCGCCGTCGTGCCGGCCGGGACGTGGGCAGCCAGGTTGATGCCGACCGTGCGGCCGGGGCCGACGGACACGGGGCTGTCCCGGGTGTCCAGCACCCGCACCGGCGTCCGTGGCGTGTACGTCGACTCGTCGGCGGCGGCAGCCGCGGGCGCGGCGGCCGCCGGTACGACCGTGGCCAACCCGGCGGTGAGCGCGAGCGACAGCGCGGCGGACAGCAGTGATCTCAACCGGACCTCCGGGGACAGGGAGTCAGTACCGCCGGTCGGTCACCCGACCTGTGGCGGCCTCATAGGTGACATAGCCGTGCTGGAAGTTCGACCGCCTGCCGCCGGTGACGGCGAACTCGCCGCTGGTCGGATAGCCGAGGTAGGACTGTTCCCGGCCAAGCGCGTTCCACCGCGTGCGGATCGCGCCGACGACCTCCCACGCCCCCGTGCTCGCCGACCAGTAGACGGCGCCGTACTGGAAGTTCTCGTACGTTCCCTTGCCGTCGCCGGTGCGTAGTTCGTTGGAGATCGGGAAGCCCAGCCCGGACGCGCCACCAAGGGCGTTCCAGCGGTTCAGGATGGCGCCGAAGATCTCGTGCGCCCCGCCGGCCGGCGTGTAGTAGATCGACCCCGACTGGAAGTGGTTGAACCGTCCGCTCGCCGCGCCGCCCTCGTCGGTCGTCGGGTACCGCAGCACCGAGCCCTCCGCGCCCATTTGCCGGTAGCGGGTGTGGATGGCGCCGACGACGAAGTGCGCGCCGGTCTGCGGGTGGTAGTAGATGCCCTGGTTGCGGCTCAACAGGTTGAACCGTCCGGTGCCGTCGCTGCCCGCGGTCTCGTCGGTGGTCGGCAGGCCCAGTGCCAGGTGCCCGCCGAGCGCGAGGTACTTGTTGAGGATCGCGCCGTGCAGCGCGTGCGCCTCGGTCGCCGGCGACCAGTACAGCCGGCCGTTGGCGTACTGGCGCCAGCGCACGGTCGGGTCGCCCTGCTCGACATCGGTCGGCGCGCCGAGCGCGGTGCGTAGCGCGGCGTCACCGGCGTAGCGGCGGTCGATCGGGGTCAGGTAGTCGACGGTGAGCACCTGGTCGGCGTCGGGCAGGGTCAGCTCGCGCACCCGGGAGGTGTCGCCGTCGGCCCAGCGGTCGAAGGTCGCGACGCCGTCCAGCGCCCGCTCCGGCGCGATGACCGTGAGCGGCGTGCCGACGGTGAACAACCCCGACGAGGTCTCCTCGTCACCGATGGTGAACCCGGCGGCGACGCTGGACTGGATGGTGACCCGACGCTGCTTGGGGCGCACGGTGAACGTCTCGGTCGCGGTGGCGCCCCGGGAGTCGGTGGCGATCGCGGTGACCTCGATCCGGCTGTCGCCGGGGTGGCCATCGAAGGTCAGCCGGTAGTCCGGGCCCTGTTGTTGCTCGCCGGGGTGCAGGTGGCAGTCGGCGACCGCGGCGCAGTGCACGACCACCGTCGACCAGCTCACCTCGACCGCGCCGTCCTCGGGGTCGGTCGCCGACGCCGACGCGGCCACCACGTCGCCGACGGCGAAGGTCCGTGCCGGGTCGGGGGCGCGCAGGGTCAGCGCGGGCGCGTGGTTGCCGGGGAAGACCGTCGCGGTCGCGGTCCCGGTGGCGCCGGCGGCGTCCCGCGCGGTGAGCGTGACCCCGAAGCTGTCCTGGCCGGCCGGGTAGGTGTGGGTCACGGTGACGCCGGTGCCGGTCTGCCCGTCGCCGAAGTCCCAGGCGTAGGTCGGCTCGTCGCCGTTGGGGTCGGTGGACCCGCTCGCGTCGAACGTGACCGTCCTGGTCGTCGCGTCCACAGTGGACTTGATGACCGCGGCCGGCGGGGCGTTGCCCGGCGAGTAGACGATCCGGCGCAGCGTGGCCGAGGAGATGTCGGCGTAGATGAGGTCGCCGCCGGTTGGCACGCTGGCGAACTTCACCGGGGCGCCGAGGTCGGTGCCGAACCCGCCGTTCTCCGGCTGGGTGGTGACCTCGCCGCGCTCGTTATAGCCAAGCGACCAGATGATCCGGTCGGTGTAGTCGCCGAAGAAGTACCGGCCGCGGTAGTCCTGCGGGTAGCTGGTGCCGGTGTAGACCACGCCGCCGGTGACACTGCTGCCGCCGACGTGCGGGTAGGTGTGGAGCGGGCTGGTGGTCGCGACGCCGGCGCACTCCGGCAGGTCGCGGAAGCCGGGCGTGCGGGTCAGGCCCTCCCAGCACGGCCAGCCGTAGTTGTTGCCCCGCGCGACGATGTCGATCTCCTCGATCCGCCCGTTGCCGACGTCGCCGAGGATCGGCCGGCCGGTGCCCGGCTCGAGGCTGAACCGGAACGGGCTGCGAAACCCGCTGGCGTAGACCAGCGACCGCGCGGCGCGCGGCGCGGCCGGGTCGAAGTACGGGTTGGTCGCCACCCCGGAGCCGTCCAGGTTGACCCGCAGCAGCTTGCCGTGCGGGTCGTTCACGTCCAGCGCGCGCAGGGCGAGCCGGTCGGTGATGCGGTAGTCGGAGTTGTCGCCGACCGAGACCCACAGCGTGCCGTCGGCCGAGGCGACCAGGCCGGAGATGCCGTGCACGTGGCTGTCGGCGGACATCTGGACCAGCACGCGCTCGTCGGCCAGGCCGCTCGGCGTGCCGTCCGCGCCCACGGTGACGGTCCAGGCGCTCACCCGGAACACCCCGTTGGCGCCGGTGCCGGTGCCGGTCGCGGAGACCGCGCGGGCGGTGAACACCGTGCGCGAGGTGGCGTAGTCCGGCGCGACCGCGAGGCCGTTGAGCCCGAGGTCGCCAGCACCGTTGGTGGGCAGCGTGGCGAGCTGGCGGGGCGTGCCGGTGCGCGGCACCCACATGACCTTGCCGTACTTGCCGGTGACCAGGATGCTCTCGTCCGGCAGGTAGGCGAAGTCGGTGAGCATGTCGCCGGGGTCGCCGCCGTTGGGCGGGCGCAGGCCGGTCGCGAGGTCGCGCAGCACGAAGTCGGGTCGCAACACCGGCGCGGCGGCCGCCGGTGGCGCCGGCAGCGTCACCGCGAGCGTGGCGATCACCGCCAGGACCAGGGTGAGCGCCGCTCGCCGTCGGGTAACCACCATCGCCGAGCCCCCACCGAAGATCCGAAGTAACCGCGCTCTGTAGCGCCGTCAGAGCTTAATCGCTTGATCGAGTCGGCATGTTTCACACGATCAGGACCACCCAGCGCGCAAATCACTGCTCACAGCTGAGCTTCAGCGGTCAATGCAACCTTTTCAGGTAGTTGCGGGTGTTAACGCATCGACGGCCTCGAGTCCCGCACGGTGCGGATGATCGAGCCGCCTCCTGGGGGAGACATCGATGCACTTGGTGGACGCGGTTCCGATCGCGCTCGTCGCGCTGGCCTGGTTGTTCGGCCCCGGCCTCGCGCTGGGCTACCTCATCGGCCTGCGTGGCGTGGCCGCGTTGGCGATGGCGCCGGTGATCGGGATCGCGCTGATCGCGACGACCGCTGTCGGCGCCGAGGTCGTCGGCGTCGACTGGTCGGTGACCGTCGTGCTCGCGGTGTGCGCCGCGACCGTGCTGGTGGTCGGCGGCGCGGCCTACCTGTTGCGCCGGCACGCGTTCTTCGCCGGCGACGCCGACCCGCGCGGGCTGACGCTGGCCGCGGCGGCGGGCATGGTCCCGGTCGCCCTGCTCGGCATGCTGACCGTCGTGGCGGCCATGGGCAGCCCGGACGCGCTCTCGCAGCGCTTCGACACCCCGTTCCACTACAACGCGCTCGCCTACATCCGGGACAGCGACCACGCCTCGTCGCTGACGATGGGCTCGCTCGGCAACCCGGACCTGCCGGCGACGTTCTACCCGGCCGCGTGGCACGACCTCGGGTCGCTGGTGATGCGCACGACCGGCGCCGACATCCCGGTGGCGGCGAACATGCTGGTCGCGGTGATCGCGGTGGCGGTCTGGCCACTGTCCTGCCTGCTGCTGGTGCGCCAACTGTTCGGCCGCCACCGGGCGGCGCTCGCGATCGCCGGCGTACTGAGCATCGGGTTCCCCGCCTTTCCCTGGGACCTGATGGGCTGGGGCGTCCTGTGGCCGAACCTGCTTGGCCTGGCCTTCGCACCGGCCGTGCTCGCCGTGGTCGTCTCGCTGACCGGCTTCGCCACCGACGACGCGATCGGGCGGCCGCGCGCCTGGCCGCTGCTGGTCGTGGCGGTCGGCGCGGCGGCGCTGGCCCACCCGAACGTGCTGTTCTCGTTGCTCGTGCTGTCGGTGTTCTTCGTGGCCGCGGCCCTGGTTCGGCGCACCGTGCGGCTGCGGGTGGCTGGCCGGACCTCGCGCGGTGTCACGGAGATCGGCGTGTTCCTGGCCCTGCTGCTCGGGCTCTGGTGGTTGGCGGCCACCGCGCCGGCACTCGCCGTGGCCCGCGGCTGGGGCTGGCAGGCGTTCGAGACCCCGGCGAACGCCGTCGGCGAGGTGCTGCTCAACGCCACCAACCGACACGGCGCGCTGCTGGTGCTGTCGGCGGTCGTGCTGGTCGGCGGCCTCGCGGCGCACCGCAGGTACCCGGTACTACGGCCGATCGTGCTCGGTCACCTGGCGACCGCGTTCCTGTACCTGGTCGCCGCCGGGATCGCCCGGCCGGACACCCAGAAGTTCACCGGCTACTGGTACAACGACTCGCACCGGCTGGCCGCCATGCTGCCGATCACCGGCGTCCCGCTGGCCGTCGCCGGCATCCTGGTGCTCGCCGCGAAGGTGGCCGAGAAGCTCGCCACGCTGCCGACGTCGCGGATCCGGCTCGCCACCTCCGCCACCGCCGCCACGGTCGGGCTCACCATGGTCCTGGTCGGCGCCACCGGCATGCTCTACGCCGACGGCCGCACCGGCCGGGTGTCGGTGACCTACCCGCGCACAGCCGAAGCCCAGTTGGTGACCGACGAGATGCGGGCCTTCTACGACCGGGTCGCCGAGCACGTCCCGCCGGACTCGGTGGTCGCCGGCAACCCGTTCGACGGCAGCGTGCTGCTGTGGGCGCTGGCCGACCGGGAGGTGTTGTACCCACATTTCCTGACCGCCCTCAGCGAGCAGCAGGCCTACCTCGCCGCGAACATCGATCAGGTGGCCACCGATCCCCTGGTGTGTGCGGCGGCCGCCGACCTCGGCGTCGAGTACCTGCTGATCGGCAAGCCGACGGGCCGGCCGGACGAACGCGTGTACGTGGGTATCGCCGCGGTCGCCGAATCACCGCGCGTACCGGGGCTCGAACTGGTGGACTCCGCTGGCCAGAGCAGGCTTTACCGGCTCGCCGCGTGCGCGGGGGGAAACGCGGAACTGGGCCTACGCCGTACCGCCTCGCCGGTGCCCAACTGACCTCATAGAATCCGGCCGAGATCCGCGCGTTATCTCGGGACGCGGCAGATGGGATTAGAGGTCATTCCTTCGATGAACTGGTTGGACGCCGTCCCGATCGCGCTGGTCACCGCCGCCTGGCTGCTCCTGCCGGGGGTCGCCATCAGCTACCTGCTCGGGCTGCGTGGCGTGGCCGCCTGGGGACTCGCCCCCATCACGAGCATCGCGCTCATCGCCGCGACGGCGGTGGTCACCGAGCAGCTCGGCATCGACTGGTCGGTGTGGGTCGTGCTCGTGGCCTGCGCGATCGCGATCGTGATCGTCGGGCTCGGGGCGTTCCTGTTGCGCCGCCGGGCGTTCCTGGCCGCCGACCCCGACCCGCGAAGCCTGTCGCTGACCGCGCTCGCCGGCTGGGTACCCGGGCTGGTGCTCGGCGCGATCACCATCGCCCAGGCGGTCGGCGCGCCCGACGCGCTGTCCCAGACCTATGACGCGCTGTTCCACTACAACGCGCTGGCCTACATCCAGGACAGCCACCAGGCGTCCTCGCTGACGCTGAGCACGCTGGGCAACCCCGAGGTCGCGCCGGTCTTCTACCCGGCGGCCTGGCACGACGTCGGGTCGCTGCTGATGATGTCGACCGGCACCAGCATCCCGGCGGCGGCCAACCTGGTGACCTTCGTCGGCGCGGTGCTCGTCTGGCCGCTGGCCTGCCTGCTGCTGGTGCGCCAGCTCTTCGGCCGCAACCGGGCCGCGCTGGCCATCACCGGCGTGGTGAGCATCGGGTTCACCGCGTTCCCGTGGGACCTGCTCGGCTTCGGGGTGCTGTGGCCCAACCTGCTCGGCATGTCCTTCGCGCCGGCGGCGCTGGCCATCGTGTTCACCCTGACCCGCTGGACCAAGGACGACGCGATCGGTGTCGGCCGTGCCTGGATCATGTTCGTGATCGCGCTGGTCGGCGCCGGTTTCGCGCACCCGAATGTGGTGTTCTCGGTGGGGGTGCTCGCGCTGTTCCCGATCGGCGCGCGGGTGTTCGTGCGCGCCTGGGGCCTGCATCGCGACGGGCGGACCGCGCGCGGCGCGGTCGAGGCCCTGCTGTTGGTCGTCGTGGCGGGTGCGGCCTGGTACTGGGCGGCGACCACGCCGGCGTTCCAGGCGACCCGCCAGGTGTACTGGCCGCCGTTCGAGACCCCGGCCAACGCCGTCGGCGAGGTCGCGTTGAACGCGACCCACGCCAAGGAAGCCCTGTGGCTGCTCTCGGCGGTGGTGATCGTCGGGTTCTTCGCCGCCCGCCGGCACGCCAACCTGCGACTGATCGTGGCCGGTCACCTGGCGACGACGTTCCTGTACGTGCTCACCGCGGCCATCAACCGGCCGGACACCAGGAAGTTCACCGGCTACTGGTACAACGACTCGCACCGGCTGGCCGCGATGATCCCGATCACCGCGGTCCCGCTCGCGGTCGGCGGCATCCTCCTGCTGACCGCGAAGGTGCTCTCGGCCACCTCGGCGAAGGCCGACTGGCGTGGCCGGATCGGCGCCGTCCCGGCCGCCGGCATCGCCGTGGTGCTGACCCTGGCGCTGGTGGCCGCCACCGGCGGTCTGTACCCGCAGGACCGGTACACGCGGGTGGTGGCCGGCTACGCTCCCCGGCCGGCCGGGGTGCTGACCACCCCGGACATGCGCGAGTTCTTCGAACAGATCAAGGACGAGATCCCCGAGGACGCCCTGGTGGCCGGCAACCCGTTCAACGGGAGCGCGATGCTGTGGGCGCTGGCCGACCGGGAGGTGCTGTTCCCGCACTTCCGCGGCGAGCACAGCCCGGAGCAGACCTACCTGGCCAACAACATGGACGACGCGGCCACCGACCCGAGGGTCTGCCAGGCGGCCACCGACCTCGGCGTGGACTACCTGCTGATCGGCGAGGCGGAGTTCCGCCCGAGCGACCGCAAGTGGGTCTACTACGACGGGGTCGACGACCCGGCGTCCCTCCAGGGCTTCGAGCTGGTCGCCGAGCACGGCGGCAACAAGCTGTACCGGCTGACCGCCTGCGGCGCGAACTCGGGCGAGGCCGGCTGAGCCTCAGCTGCGCCCGGAGCCGAACACGTGCCGGGTCAGCTGGCCGATCCCGGCGCGTTGGCGCACCGCCTGCGGGAGCATGGTGAGCGCGAACAGCCGGGAGGACAGGTGCCGGCGGGCCACCCTGGCCGCCCTCGGCCAGCCGTGGGCGACCATCCGGTCGGCGGTGTCCACGAAGAAGTCCCCGGCCTCGGTGAACCGGGAGCCGTCGAAGGCGGCGGCGGAGGACTCGCTGGCGCCGTGGCGGCGGTACTCGAAGGCCACCGTCTCGTCGACCACCAGCTTCGCGCCCCGGACCACCAGGTCGACCAGCAGCGCGAGGTCCTGGATCACCCGCAGTTCCTCCCGGAACCGGAGCCCGGTGAGCAGCTTGGTCCGCCAGACCAGCGACGGGAAGTACAGCCAGTCGCCGCGCAGCAGGCTCACCGCGAGGTCCTCGCCGGACATCTCCAGGCGACCCTCGACCTTCGGCGCGTACAGCCGGCGTTTGGCCTCGTCGACCAGGGTCTTGGTCGGCCGGCCGTCGCCGCCGA
The DNA here is from genome assembly GCF_054779715.1 of Actinophytocola sediminis. NCBI lineage: Bacteria > Bacillati > Actinomycetota > Actinomycetes > Pseudonocardiales > Pseudonocardiaceae > Actinophytocola > Actinophytocola sediminis. Next base: position 54,081 of record NZ_BAAGXS010000002.1, read on the forward strand.
TGACCCGCACGCCCGGCTGGATCAGGCCGGCGTCGGGGTGGTCGGCGCTGACGGCGAGCACGCTGCCGACGTAGTTGGGCAGCAGGCGGTCATCGCACCCCATCAGCGTGCACAGCTCGTGCTCGACGAGATCGAGGCAGCGGTTGAAGTTGCCGGTGATGCCGAGGTTGCGCGGGTTGCGCAGGTAGCGGACCCGGTCGTCGTCGAGGGTGGCGAACCACTCGGCCACCTCGGGGTCGTCGCCGTCGTCGACGACGGTGAGCCGCCAGCGGGGGTCGTCCTGGTCGAGCACGCTGCCGACGGCCTCGCGCAGCAGCGAGACCTCGCCGTAGAACGGGACCATGATGTCCAGCGTGGTCATTCGGTCACTTTCTCCCGCTTCAGCTCGGCCACGTCGAGTTGGAGGATCGCGAGGTCCTCGGCGAGCTTGCGGGTCTCGTTCTCCAGCCGGGAGACCTCCCAGGACAGGTGCAGCGCGACGCCCACGAGGAAGATGATGGCCAGGAAGAACATCAGGTTGCTGGGGATCGCCACCCCGAGCGCGAGGGCGAGCGACCCGAGCAGGGCGGGGAAGATCGAGAAGATCAGCAGCACGACCCCGACCAGCAGCCAGAGCACCGAGTACTTCTCGCCGAGTTGGCGGCGGCGCAGCAACTCCACGATGCCGGCGAAGATGAGGATCGTGGCCACCAGCCCGACCACGTAGGTGGTGTTATCCACGGGAGCTGCCCTCCTTGACCGGCGCGTCGGCCGATTCCGGCTCGTCCTGCTGGGGAATCTCCCACCGGCGGATCAGCGCGAGCAGCAGCGCGAAGCCGGCGCGGAAGAGGTAGATCATCGACTTGATCGGCCGGTGGGACGGGTTGCCGCCGCGGCGGGGACGCATCCGCGCCGGGATCTGCGTCACCGTGCATCCGGCACGCATCGCAATCACCAATGACTCGATCGTGTCACCGAGGTACTCGACGGGGTAATGCTCGGCGAACACCGGCAACGCCCGCCCGCCGGTCGCCCGGAAGCCGGAGGTGGCGTCGGTGAGCTTGGTCTTGGCGATCATGGACAGGATCTTCGACAGCACCACCATGGCCCACTTGCGGGGGCCGCGGACCCGGTACTCGTCGTCGCGGTCGGAGAAGCGGGCGCCGATGACCACGTCGGCCTCGTCGAGCTTGGCCAGCAGCGCCGGCACCTCGGCCGGGTTGTGCTGCCCGTCGGCGTCGACCTGGACGACGGCGGTGAAGTCGTGGCGTACCGCGTAGCGGAAGCCGGCCCGCATGGCGCCGCCGACGCCGAGGTTGAACGGCAGTTCGAGGACGAGCGCACCCGCCTGCCTGGCGACCTTGGCGGTGTGGTCGGTCGAGCCGTCACTCACCACCAGCACCTGCAGGTGCGGGTTGGCGGCGTGGATCTCGCGGACGGTCTCACCCACTGTCCGCTGCTCGTTCCAGGCTGGCACCACGATGAGCGCGCGCGCGACAGGCGCCTTGCTTGACACGGCTACCAAGACTAGCCGGCAGTGGTCCCCGCCGGCGCTCCGGTCGGCGCCGGCTGGTCACCCAGCGCACGCGAGAGCGTGACCAGCATGATGACCACGACCATGGCGGCACCCACGAGCTGCGCGATCACCCCGGCACGGATCGGGTCACCCGGTAGCGCGAGCAGCCCGACGAGGACCACCGCGCTGACCAACCAGGCGCCGGTGACCGACCGGTGGCGGCCGAGCGCGATCAGCCCGGGCTGGAGCACCTGGCCGATCATCAACCCGATGGTGCTCAGCCCCAACAACCCGACGACCGCCGCCGGCAGCCGGACCTCGGCGCCGAAGACCACCTGCACCGCCCACGGCCCGACGAGGAAGGAGGCGAGGACGCCGGGCACCCCGATGGCGCCGACCGCGAGCAGGATCTTGCGCAGCGTGGCACGCACGTCGCCGTACTCGCCGCGGGTGGCCGCCCTGGTCAGCGAGGGCAGCAACATCGCCTGCACCGGCGCGAACAGGAACAGCGGGATCCGCGCCAGCACGAACGCGGAGCCGAAGGCCGCGGCGGTCGCGGCCTGGTCGCCGAGGCGGGGCGTGATCACGATCGGCGCCACGTTCATCACCACGAGCATGAGCACGGTGCCGCCGACGAGGAAGGAGAAGCCACGCGCCATCTCCCGGCCGGTCCCGGGCAGCGGCTCGGCCGCGACCACGTCGGCCGCCGGTTGTGCCGGCCGCCGCAGCCACAGCAGCCCGGCGATGGCACCGAACCCGGACCCGGCGGCGAAGAAGAGCGCGTACCCGACCGCGTCCGGAATGCCGGAGAGCGCGATCACGACGCACGGCAGGATCCGGGCGATGCCCTCGCCACCCAGCGTGGCCGCGTAGCCGGTGAACCGCTGGGTCCCGCCAAGCACCCCCCGGACGAGGTAGACCGCGGCCGAGGTCGCCACGCTGAGCAACACGGCGGCGATGAGTCCCCACTGGCCGGCGAGGGTCTTGTCGGTGATCGGCCCGGAGACCGCGAGCAGGACGACGAGCACGGCGGCCAGCAGCCCGGCGGCGAGCTTCCAGGCGTGCTGGACGACGGTCCCGAGCCCTCGGCCGGCGGCGAGCCCGGCCGAGACCGAGCGGCTGGTCTCCTGCTCCAGCGCGGAGAAGAGCCCGGGGCCGATGATGTTGACCATCAGGTAGAAGTTGGTGATCGCGGCGAACTCCGCCGCTGGCAGCGTGTGCCCGGCGAGGGAGACGAACCCGAAGCCGGCGATGCCGACGAGTGCGAGCCCCCCGCCCATGTAGAGCGCCGGACCGAATCGCTGTTGCAGGCTGGCCACGCGCCAACGGTAGAGAACGCGGTAGATCGGCCCTTCGGCGGAGTCAGTGCGGCAGCTTCAGTGCGGCAGCGTCAGTGCGGCGGCGTCAGCTGGCGGGCCATCGTCGCGAACTCGGTCTCCGGGTCCCGGCCGGCGAGGAGTTGGTCGAGGTTGCCGGTGCGGCGCAGGGTGGCGAACCCGTGCGCGATCGACCAGACGGCCAGCAGGCCGTGGTCGGCGTCGCGGGCCATCGCCGGCGATGGCCGCGCGCAGCAGGTCGCCGGTGCGGGTCCTGGCGGCGGCCAGGGTGGGGTCGTCGGGATGGCACAGCTCTGGCCGGAACATGACCTCGAAGTGGGAGGGATACTCGAGGCGCTCGGCCGGCTGGCCCAGCTGGCGATGCCGGTGACGATGGCCGTGGTCGGGACGGGAATGCTGCCGATGAGCAGCACGCTGGGGCTCGGTCGGCAGTAGCCTCACTGACCGTGCGACACGTGGCGGTGGTGGGCGGCGGGATTCTCGGGCTCGCGGTGGCCAGGGAGCTGACGGCTCGAGGCGACCGGGTGACCGTGCTGGAGAAGGAAGACCGGTGGGCCGCGCACCAGACCGGCCACAACTCGAATGTCGTGCACGCCGGGCTGTACTACGAGCCAGGCTCGTTCAAGGCACGGATGTCGGTCGCCGGCAACCGGTCCATTGTGGACTATGCGCGGGCGCACGGCGTGCCGGTGTCGGTGTGCGGCAAGTTGGTGGTCGCGACCAGCGCGGCCGAGGTGCCCGACCTGCGGACCCTGGCGGCACGCGCGGAGGCCAACGGCGTGCCGGCCAAGCTGATCCAGCCCGAGGAGGCGCACCGCTACGAGCCCGAGGTGGCGTGCGTGGCGGCGTTGCGGGTGGAGTCGACCGCGATCATCGACTTCCCGGCGGTGTGCGCCGCGATGGTCGGTGAGCTGGCGGTGCGCGCGGCGGAGTTGCGCCTGAACACCCCGGTGCTCGCGATCCGCCGCGGCCGTGGCGGTGGCGTGGAGCTGGCGACCGGTACCGATGTCGTGCGCGCGGACGCGTTGGTGAACTGCGCCGGTCTGCACAGTGACCGGGTGGCGCGGCTGGCCGGCGTGGTGCCCAAGGCCAGGATCGTGCCTTTCCGCGGTGAGTACTTCACGTTGCGGCCCGAAGTGGCGCACCTGGTACGCGGCCTGATCTACCCGGTACCGGATCCGACACTGCCGTTCCTCGGCGTGCACCTGACGAGGATGCTGGACGGCTCGGTGCATGCCGGGCCCAACGCGGTGCTGGCGCTGCGCCGCGAGGGCTACCGGTGGCGGGACGTGTCGGTGCGCGACGTGGCGGAGTCGGCCCGTTTTCCCGGTCTGTGGCGCCTCGCGCGCAGGTATCCGCGGACCGCCGCCGACGAGGTGCTGCGGTCGCTGTCCCGTCGACGGTTCGCCGAGAGCCTGGCCAGGCTGGTGCCGGCGGTGGGCCGCGAGGACCTGGTGCGCGCACATGCCGGTGTCCGCGCCCAGGCCCTGATGCCCGACGGCGGGCTGGTCAACGACTTCCTGATCGAGACCGCGCCGAACCAGGTGCACGTGCTCAACGCCCCGTCCCCGGCGGCGACCAGCGCACTGGAGATCGCCCGGCACGTGGCCGACCAGGTCGGCTAGCTCCCACCGCGCAGCACGTCGCCACCGCGCAGCACGTCGCCGTCGCGGTGTGCGCTCCGCGACGGCAGGGCCAGCGCCCCAGCGATCAGCAGTGCGCCGATCACCCCGGCGACGGTGAGCCGTTCGCCATGGAAGGCGACCGCGAGCACGGTCGCGGTCAACGGTTCCAGCATCGTGGCCAACGCCGCCGCCGTCGCGGTCACCTGCCGCAGCCCGAGGAGGTAGGCACCGTAGGCGACCGCGGTAGGCACGATCCCGAGATAGGCAATCAGCCAGAACACCTCCCCGGTCACCGCCGGCGCCATCCCGTACCCCGCGGCGAACGGCGTCAACAGCACACCACCCAGCAGCAGCCCACCCGAGATGACCGCCCCCTGCCCCGGCACCGGACGCGCACTGACCAGCGTCAACGTCGCGAACCCAGCCCCGGCCAGCAGCGACGTGAACACACCGACCGCCGTCCGCCACCCATCAGCGCCCCCGCCCGGCGCCCCCGACAGCAACACGAGCCCACCAACCGACGCGACGATGGCCGCGATGGTGCGCGGCGCCGGGAGCCGCCGTTCCCGCACGGCGGTGAACCCGGCGACAAACACCGGCACGCACCCGATCGTGATGAGGGTGGCCAAACTGACCGAGATCCGTTCGACGGCTACCTGGTAGGCCGCCTGGAACTCGGCCAACAGGAGGCCGGTGGCCGCCAGCCGCCGCGCGGCGACCCGGCCACGCAGGTGCCGAAGCTGCCCCAGCCCCGCCGCGACGATGGTCGCGACCAGCCCGCCGACCAGCAGCCGATAGGCCGCGACCGGAACAGGGTGCAGGTCACCGGCGGTTTGCAGCAGATCGCCGGCGAGTCCGCCGGTCCCCCAGAGGATGCCGGCGACTGCCAGCAGGAGCGCGGACGAGCGCGCGGGATTGTTGGACAGGATGGTCAAGGTGAACGCTCCCAGGCGTCGGAGGAATGTGCTGTCCTCGTCCGCGGGGCGTTCGCCCGAGCAGCGTCAAGTAGGCGTGGCCACCAGCCACGCCGTCAGCGACACCCCGCTCAGGAGCGGGGTGGTGGGGTTATCGGGAAGGTCCGATGCACGCCCGGCAGGCTACGACGCACACCTCGTCCACCCCAACCGATTTGTGGGTCACCCTGGGGTGAGCACGTCGCGGCCGAGGAACGGTTGTAGCGCGGTCGGCACCCGGACCGAGCCGTCGGCCTGCTGGTGGTTCTCCAGGATCGCGACGATCCAGCGGGTGGTGGCCAACGTGCCGTTGAGGGTGGCGGCGACCTGCGGGCGGTTGTCCTCGTCGCGATAGCGCACGGACAGACGCCTGGCCTGGAAGGTGGTGCAGTTGGAGGTCGAGGTGAGTTCGCGGTACCGCCGTTGGCTCGGAACCCACGCCTCGCAGTCGAACTTGCGGGCCGCGCTTGTCCCGAGGTCACCACCGGCGACGTCGATCACCCGGTACGGCACCTCGATCTTCGCGAGCATCTCCTCCTCCCAGGCAAGCAGCCGGGCATGCTCGGCCTCGGCGTCCTGCGGCTTGCAGTAGACGAACATCTCGACCTTGTCGAACTGGTGCACGCGGATGATCCCGCGAGTGTCCTTGCCATAGGACCCGGCCTCACGGCGGAAGCAGGACGACCACCCGGCGTACCGGCGCGGTCCGGCCGACAGGTCGAGGATCTCGCCCGCGTGATACCCGGCGAGCGGTACCTCCGAGGTGCCGACCAGGTACAGGTCGTCCTCGGCGAGCCGGTAGACCTCGCTGGAGTGCGCGCCGAGGAAACCGGTGCCGGCCATGATCTCCGGACGGACCAGGACCGGCGGGATCACCAGGGTGAAGCCGTTCGCGGTGGCCTGGGCGGCGGCCAGGTTGAGCAGGCCCAGCTGCAACTGGGCGCCGATGCCGGTCAGGAAGTAGAACCGGGCACCGGACACCTTCGCCCCGCGTTCGGTGTCCAGCGCACCGAGCCGCACGCCGAGGTCGAGATGGTCGGCTGGGTCGAAGTCGAACGTGGGCGGGGTACCAACCTCCTTGAGCAACACGTAGTCGTCCTCGCCACCGGCAGGCGCGTCCGGATGAATCAGGTTGGGCACGAGCGAGTGCCGCTCGGCCAGCTCGGCCTCCGCCGCGGTCTGTTCGGCCTCGGCGGCCCGGACCGCCGCGGCCAGTTCCTTACCCCGGGCGAGCAGTTGATCACGCTCCTCGCCCCTGGCGCGCCCGACCTGTTTGCCGAGTTGCTTCTGCTCCGCCCGAAGACCGTCCGCCTTGGCTACGGACGTCCGGCGCCGCTCGTCCGCGGAACGCAGCGCGTCGACCAGCCCTTCGTCTTCACCACGGGCGCGCTGAGATGCGCGAACCGCCTCCGGATCATCACGCAGTGTCCTCAGGTCGATCATCACGGGAGCGTATCCGGGAACCGGTTTGTGCCGACAATGTGATTCGGCGCCTGCGCACACCACCAACGCTGGCATTATGGACGCCGTCATGGGCAGCAAGACGGGACGAGGCAAATCGATGGGCTCTCGGGGGAGCACCATGCGTACCCGCTTGGTCATGGCCGGTGCGTTTATCGGCGCGTTGGCCGTGCTCAGCGGGAGCATGCTGTTCTCTTGGCCGGTGTCGGTCGAAGGCAAGGCGGACACAACCGCGCAGGAGGCAGCCGAGGCGTTCGACTCGCCGAGCGGCACATGTCTGGACTGGCCGCACGACAAGCCACAGAACATGCGTCGAGTGGCGTGCGACAAGGACCACACCTTCGAGGTGACCAGCAACGTCGAGATCGGCGGCGAGTACGGCAGCAAGACCAAGCCGCCGGCTGAGCAGGAGTGGCAGCAGATCGTCACCGAGCGATGCACCGCCGAGGCGACGAAGTACCTGGGTGGCACTCTCGACCCGTTCGGCAGGTACACGGCAGGCGCGCTGAAGCCCAGCGCCGAGCAGTGGAGCAACGGCGACCGGCGACTGCGCTGCGGCATCCAACGCGTCACCCCATCCGGCGAACGACTCCTGCCAACGACCGGCGCCGCCGCCGAACAGGACCAGTCGAACGTGCATGAGGCAGGTACCTGCTTCGCACTGATCGAAGGCCAGGTCGGCGACCCAGTCCCCTGCGAGAACGCCCACGCCTACGAGGTGGTGGGCGAGGTCGACCTGAGTACCGCGTTCGACCCCAAGACATACCCGAGCGAAGCGGCTCAACGCGAGAAGCTCGTTGACCTCTGCCCGCCCGTGGCCAACAAGTACACCGGCAACGCCAACCTGCAGGCGAGCAAGCTGTCTCTCTACTCGGACACGCTGAAGCAGGAGAGCTGGACCGCGGGCTCACATCTGGTGAACTGCAAGGTCGGCGCCCGTGAGGCCAACGGGCAACTGCGCCCGGTCCGCGGCAGCGTCCAGGCAGCTCCGCTGCCCTCGTCCACCGCGCCACCGCCCTCGAGCCCTGGCCGGTGACCCGGTGCGCGTGGAGATGGGCCGCCAGCGGTTCGAGGAACTGGTCGGCGACGCGCTGGACCTGATCCCCAAGGAGTTCGCCGCCGCGATGGACAACGTCGTGGTGCTGGTGGAGGACCGGGACCTGGAGCAACCGTCGCTGCTCGGCCTCTATCACGGGGTCGCGCTCACGGAACGGACCTCGAACTACGGCGGCGTGCTGCCGGACCGGATCACCATCTACCGCGAGGCGATCCTCGACATCTGCGAGAACGAGGAGGACGTGGTGGAGGAGGTCGCCATCACGGTCGTCCACGAAATCGCCCATCACTTCGGGATCGATGACGCGCGGCTGCACGAGCTCGGCTGGGGCTGAGGCGTTCATACTGCAACATTGACACTGTCATCAAAAACTGTCAAGATGCCAGCATGAACGACGAGCTGTGGACCCTCGAGCAGCTCCCGGACCGCGTGGCCGACCTACTGTCGGACGGCTACGAAGGCCAGTCCAACGGCCGGGTGCGGGAGTTGCCCAACGGCCGGACCATCCGGTGGTACACCACCATCGGACTGGTGGACCGGCCGGTGGGCACGCGTGGCCGCAGTGCCCTCTACGGCACTCGCCACCTGCTACAACTAGCCGCCGTGAAGCGGCTGCAGGCGGCTGGCCGGACGCTCGCCGAGATCCAGGAACAACTCCTCGGCGCCACCAACGAACGGCTGGCCGACCTCGCCAAGGTACCGCGGATGGACGTGGCCTGGTCCCCCCAGCAGGTCCGCGTCGACGACTTCTGGCGAGCCACCGCCCACACGAATGACACCCCCCAGGATGACAGTGTCGCCGACAGTGACAGTCAGCCGGGGGCCGAACTCATCCACGCCATCCGTCTGGGTGACAGTGTCACTGTCACGCTGGACGCCGCCACCAGGCCGCCGGACGCCGACGAGCTCGCCGCGATACAGGCCGCCGCGGCACCGCTGCTCGAACTGCTGGACCGCATCGGCCTCGCGCACTCTCCCCGAAAGGAAAACCGATGAACCCGCGCGTCGACCTCATGGACCCGACCGAGGTTCCGTCTCGTCCGGCTGAGGACGACGGCCTTGGCTGCCTCGTGACCGACGAGGGCAACCTGCCGCTCGACTCGATCGATGTCCGGGCGATGGTCACCGGACTCGCCTCGCACATCGAACTCACCCAGGGCTTCCACAACCCGCACCCAACCCCGCTGGAGGCGACCTACATCTTCCCGCTGCCACCGCGCGCCGCGGTCACCGCGCTGCGCATGGAGGCGGACGGCCGGACCGTCGAGGGCGTGCTGAAGGAGCGGGAGCAGGCCAGGGCCGACTACGACCGCGCGGTGACCGACGGCAAGCGCGCCTCGATCGCCGAGGAGGAGCGGCCCGGGGTGTTCACCATGCGGGTGGGCAACATCATGCCGGGTGAGCGAGTCCGGGTGCACGTGACGCTCGCCGGCGCGCTGTCCTATGAGGACGGTGCGGCGACGTTCCGGTTCCCGTTGGTGGTCGCGCCGCGCTTCATCCCCGGTGAGCCGCTTCCCGGCGGTCAGGTCGGCGACGGTGTGGCACCGGACACCGACGCGGTCCCCGACGCGTCCCGGATCAGCCCGCCGGTCCTGCTGCCCGGCTTCCCCAATCCGATCAGGCTGTCCGTCGCGGTCGACGTGGACCCGGCCGGTCTGCCGCTGACGGGTGTCTCGACCAGCCTGCATGCCACGGCGACCACCGAGGACAGTCCGACGGGCCTTCGGGTCCGCCTCGAGCCCGGTGAGCGCGCGGATCGGGATTTCCTGCTCCGCCTCAACTTCGCCGACGAGCCCGCGATCCGCACGTCGCTCGCGATCCGACCCGACGCCACGAACGACGACACGGACGACGACACGAACGACGACACGGACAACGAGGCCGCGGGCGGCACGTTCGCACTGACCGTGCTGCCCCCGGTGCGGTCGGCCCCGCCGCGCCCTCGGGACGTCGTGCTCGTCCTGGACCGCTCGGGATCGATGGGCGGGTGGAAGATGGTCGCCGCCCGCCGGGCGGCAGCGCGCATCGTCGACACGCTGAGTAGCACCGACCGGTTCGCGGTGTTGGCGTTCGACCACATCGTCAGCACGCCACCGACGCTGCCGGAAGGCCTGGTGGCCGCGACTGATCACCACAGGTTCCGGGCGGTCGAGTTTCTGGCCGGCCTGGATGCCAACGGTGGCACCCAGATGCTGGGGCCGTTGACCTCGGCCGCGGGCATGCTGGGTGCCGATACCGACCGCGATCGGGTGCTGGTGTTGGTCACCGACGGTCAGGTGGGCAACGAGGACCAGCTGCTGCGCCAACTGCGGCCCGCGCTGAGCGGCGTCCGCGTCCACACGATCGGCATCGACCGAGCGGTCAACGAGGCATTCCTGCAGCGTCTAGCCGGATCGAGCGGACGCTACGAACTGGTCGAGTCCGAGGACCGGCTGGACGAGGCGATGCAGCACATTCACCGCAGGATCGCGGCGGCGGTGGTCACCGGGCTGCGCCTGGCGCCGCACGACCTGAAGATCGATGCCGGCTCCCTCGCGCCGGCAGCGCTTCCCGACCTGTTCGAGGGTGCGCCGACGGTGGTCACCGGCCGCTACACCGGGCGGCCGACCGGTGGTCTCACCGTCTCCGGCACCGGCGCCACCGCCGACTCGGGTTCGGGTGTCGGCACCGGCAGCTGGCGCACGACGGTCACCGCCAGCGCGAGCGACAACCCAGGCCTGGCGGCGTTGTGGGCCCGAGCACGGATCCGTGATCTTGAGGACAACTACGTCGTGGGCGGGAGCGACCCGGCCGAGTTGGAGAAGCGCATCGTCAGTACGTCGCTGAGGTACGGGGTCCTGTCCCGGTTCACCGCGTTCGTGGCCATCGATGAACGGGTGGTCAACGAGTCCGGCAGAGTCCATCGCGTCACCCAGCCGGTCGATCTCCCCAGTGGCTGGGAATCCCCAGCGGGCTTCGCCGAATCAGCGCCGGTGGCTGCTCAGGGGATGTCGTACGGGTCGGCGCGTCGGATGGGTGCCGCGCCGGCGAGCGCGCACGGCGTCGACAGGACCATGAGTTTCGGCTCCGGCTTCGCGGGGCTCGGCACCGACGGGTTCACTGCGGAAAGGGCGCCCAACCAGTACGAACGTCCCGCTCCTAAGGCACGATCGCTGGGGCGACGACCCGCTGTCCCACCGGCACCCAGCCCGCCGGCAGGCCCACCCGCGACCGGGCCGAAGGCGTCGGATTCACCTTCATGGCTGGCCGAAACCGCGTCAACTGGCACGTCGCCGGCAGACACGCCGGCTGACGATCCGCAGTTCCCCACCGCGCCTGGTCCGCTCCCGACGTTGGCCGCCTTCGCCATCAAGGAGCGCAACCATCTCATCGACACCAAAGACCTCAATGTCTGGGAACGTGCGGCCCTCCTGGTCGCCCTGTCCGCACGCATCAAGCCGCTGCTGGCCCACTGGCGCGCGACAGGTGAACGCAGTACCGCCGTCGACTCGATGACGATCCTGGCCAACGACATCGCGGACCCGTCCGACAACCCCAACATGGCCGACTCGCTCTGGTTCATGGCGTTGACCACGCTGGAAACGGTGTCCAAGCCGAAACCGCCGCCGCGCAGCTTCTTCTGGAAGCGCTGACCAACCCGTCCAGGAAAACGGCGCGCGCCGGTCCGACCGGATGACCGGCCGGCGCGCGCCGACCCCTCAGCCCTTGACGCAGACCACCTGCTTGAGCTTCGCGACGATCTCCACCAGGTCGGTCTGGTTACCGATCACCTCGTCGATGTCCTTGTACGCACCAGGAATCTCGTCCACGACGCCCGCGTCCTTACGACACTCCACGCCCGCCGTCTGCGCCGCCAGGTCCGCCTCGGTGAACTGCTTGCGGGCCTTGGTCCGCGACATCCGCCGACCGGCGCCATGCGACGCCGACTCGAACGAATCCGGGTTACCAAGCCCGCGCACGATGTACGACCCCGTCCCCATGGAGCCCGGAATGATGCCCAGCTCACCCAAACCCGCTCGGATGGCACCCTTGCGAGTCACCAGAACCTCCTCACCGAAATGAATCTCCTCGGCGACATAGTTGTGGTGGTGAAGAAAATGCGCTGACCTGCCCGGATGCCCAAGATCATGGGGCAGATATGGGGCAGACCGCATGTCAACCACCGCCACCATCGACCCAGCCGAGATCATCTCCGCCGCCGTCCACGAGCTGTACGACGAACTCCGCGCGCTCGTCGACCGGGGCCACTCGCCACGGTCGCGACGCGCAGGCGACGCCGCCCGCGACACGCGCGTAGCCCGTTCTGGCGGCGCCACCTCTCCGGCCTTCTGCGCATCCCGACGGCCGGGCCCCACTCCTAAGAGCACCCCCGGGCCCGTCCGGGTGCCGGGGAGTATCCGTACCCCAGGGAGAACCTCATGCGCACAGCCGTGCGCGCGGCCGCGGCCGCGCTCGCCATCCTGCTCGTCACCATCCTGCTGGCCAGCGGTGAACCCCGCCGCGCCGAGGCGGCCCCGCTCAGCAACTCAACCTGGTGCGCGTACAAGGACAGCCTCGCCCTGCTGGGCGGGTCATCCGGCACTGGCTACCTGACCGCTGGCTACTCCAGCGCCGACGGCACCTACGACCCCACGACCTACGGGTGGTGGAAGCGGGTCGCCGAGCGCGCCGACTCCGCTTGGGGTGCCGAGTCGTACAACTACTCCCGCAACGGCGCCTCGGCGGCCAGCTACCTGCCAGGCGGCCGGTGGCCGAGCACCACCGGCGCCGTCGCCGACATCGGCGCTCATCAGCCAGCCCTGGCCATCATCTCGCTCGGCACCAACGAGTACCTTGCCCAGGTTCAGCCTGGGGTGTTCGAGGCGAACCTTCGCCAGCTGGTCGACGACATCCAGACCATCAGTCCGCGCACCGCGATCCTGCTCGCCGTCCAGTGGACCGCCCGCGTGCCGTCGCCGACCTACTCGTGGGAGCAGTACAAGCAACGAATCCAGGCGGTCGCGGTCTCCGAGATCACCGCCATGGTGGACCTACGCCAGTACCTGCCATCCGCGAGCGACCCGGACTGGGCGAAGTTCTACCACCCCGACAGGATCCACCTGCTCGACCACTCGCACCTCGTGGTCGCCGCGGCGTTCTGGACCTGGCTGTTCTCATGCTGATACGCGAACACGGCTGCGGACGACACCTTCACCGAGGGCGCCCGTCGATGCCGGAGGTTTCCGCCATGCCCAAGATGCTGGCCCTGAGGTTCGCAGCGGGCGCCGTGCTCGTCGTCGCGACGCTCGCGCTGCTGCTGCCGATCACGATCTCCAACGCCACGTACGCCGAGGTCACCTGTGGGGGTGGCCTCTGGGGAACCAGCGACGAGGTGGAGAACGCCGCCCTTGCCGACGAGATGTTTCCCCGGTCCAGCACGGTCGGCGGCCAATCGGCTGCAGAGCAGTGCGCCGAGGAGATCAGCGGCCGCCGCCTCTGGGCGGGCCCGTTGGCCGGCATAGGACTCGTCGGCCTCATCGTGTCGACGCGCAGAAAAGCTGCGCCAGGCACTGCGACCTGACACGGCCGCGCCCCCGGCCGACGAGCCGGGGGCACGTGCGAGAGGGTCAGGCTTGATCCAGCCAGCCGGTCGTCACCGCGCGGACCAGGCATCGGAGATCCGCCGTAAGGATCGGGCCGGATGGGCTTTTGCTGTCCCGCACGGCGTCGAGGGTGCCAGCGATCTCGACGCAGGCACCCTCGTTCTGGCTGCGGCTTGACTTCCGCCACCGCTGATCCTGCTGAGGTACGGTCATTCTGTCGTCTCCATGCTGTCGCTGGGGTCGGCATCGGCGATGAGCCCGGCTGTCACGTCGGGGCTCATCGCCGCCCGGCGGATCTCTTCCGCCGCGGTCTGGTAAGCGGCGACATCGTCCTGGTCAACAAGGAACGCGCCGGACCGAAAGTGTTCGAGGTAGACGGTCGGAGGCATGTCCGCGAACTCGTAGATGATGAACGGCCCGACGTGCGCAGGCGACCACTCGCCACCCAAGTCGAACGCCTGCACAGTGACGTTGTCACGCTGCGCCATGTCGGCGACGTGCGCAAGCTGGTCGGCCATCACCTCAGGGCCGCCGATGCCGCCGCGGATCGCCGGCACACCGATGAGCGCGTCCAGTGTCACCGGCCGGCGGCGCGTTAGTGCGTCGCGGCGCGTGATCCGGACCATCACCCGCGTCTCGACCTCCTGCACCGAAAGGTCACCGCCACGGCCGATGACGCTGCGGGCGTAGTCGCTTGTCTGCAGTAGGCCCGGGATCACCAGGGGCGCCCACTCGGTGATGCGCTCGGCGTCGCGCTCGCACTCCATCACGCTGGCCAGTTGGGGCTGGATACCGGGTGGCCCGGACACCAGCCAGTCCGTCTCGCTGGCACGTGCCATCGACAGCACGCGGTCGCGTTCGTCGCCGGTCACGCCGAGAACGGCAAGTAGCGCCGACACGTCCTCGGCATCCGGCGTGGTCTCACTGCTCAGCCAGCGGTTCACCTTGGTGTGGGAGATACCGAGCTGCCTCCCGACCTCGCGGGCACTTGCCGGCGAGCGTTCCAGCATGTCACGGAGGACAGCAGCGAGCTGCCGTGTGCGGTGAGAGCCGGTCGCCATGGACGTCACCCTAGCCGAGCCGTTACAGGCGGCCACGCAACCTTTCCCCCATCCGAGCCTTGCGTAGTTGGAACGTTCCACTCATTATGGAACGTGCCAATATGCAACGGACCGTGCCGCGAGGGTAGCGGGAGGGCAGCATGCCAGACCCATGGGTGCGCGAGGTCAGCTGCCGAGACGGCGCGGGTCGCGAGAAGAAGTTCCGGATCTTCATCTCCGCGCAGCACGATGTCGTACTCGCTGCGCCGCCCGGCGAGGTCGCCATCCTCGAGCCGCGCGTGATCGATGCGATGAAGCAGGGGCTGACTGACGCCCAGATCGAGGCCATCCGACGACGTGGGGCGTGGTGATCACCATGCATCCACGCGCATCCCAGGTGCTCTGGCGTCGGTCCTGGGATGGCCAACGGCACGCGTACGCCGGGCTCGGCGAGCTGACCTCGACAGCCGTGTGCGCGCACGTCGGCCGGACGTCGTCGTGCGTGGACGACCCGACCGCGCGACGGTGCCCGGCGTGCACGGAGATCACCAGCGAGGCAGGGACGGGAGCGAGATGACAGTGGAGCCGTTCGACGGCCTGCAGATCGAGGGCGAGGCCTGGGACTCGGAGGACCGGGAGTTGTCCTACGTGGTCGGCATCGGAGTGGACGGCCGAGGGACGGTCACGTTCCGCCGCATGGACGGCCACCTGGTCGCCTCCGGCACCGTGCAGGTGTCGGAGTCTGAGTGCGCAGGCATGGTCCGCGCCTGGCAGTCGCTGCATCTGGCGATGAAGCAGCGGAGGCAGGGATGATCGCCCACGGCCTGGCGCCGTGCGATGAGTCGTCGACAGCCAGGGAGATCCCCATCGGTGCTGTCGACAGGTGGGGCCGGGGGTCGAGCACGCCCGCGAGGGATGCGTGTGGCTGTGCTCCCCCCGGCCCCGGGGCGGGGGCCCCTTGGTGTTCACCCCCGCCCCGGTCCCCGGCGGGCACACCGCACGCCCCCGTGCCCGCCGGGGACCCCGTACCACTGGTGGGTGCGACCGTGCACGGTCGCACCCACCAGTCCCCAGTCCCCGGTCCCCAACGGAGGGTTAAGTGATGATGACCGACGCTGACGACCCGGTCCCCACGGGAGAGCTGGCCGCGACGGGTACGCCCCACCAGGTGGGTTCGCGGGTGATGCGCACCGTGGCGCGGTCGGTGCCGCAGCAGGTGATCACCGGCCCGACCGGCGAGGAGCTCGATCTCGTCGCGGGCCTGCGGCAGCTGACGCCGATCGTCGACCGGCACGTCGCGCAGGTGATGGGTGGCATGCCGTACGACTGGGGTCCGATCGCGGACCTGCTCACCGCGGCTGCCGGGGAGGCGCGGCGGCAGGAGCTGCTGCGGCTGGACCGCCAGCTCGGCGACATCGGCGACGCCGGAGGGCGGTGACGGTGGCGGTGCCATCACGCTTATCTGTCGACCTCACCCCTGCCATGGCTAGCGCCGTGACGGACTACGCGGACCGCGAGCGCGTATCCCACCCTGAGGCGCTGCGGCGGCTGGTCGCCGCGGGCACCCTCATGTACCGCACGATCCGAACCGATGGTGACGAGGTGCTGATCCGGCGCGCCGCCGGCAACGAGAAGATCACCGTCGTTCGTGGGCGCATAGGAGTGGCGAAGAGCAGCGCGTGGACTATGCCGCAGGCGCGCGAGATGCGGCGCCGGTACGAGGAGGGCGCCAGCGCACTCGAGCTCGCCGACCAGTACCTGACCACACCGAATACCGTGCGCGACGCGCTGGTCGCCGCCGGAGCGACGATCAGAACGCCCCGACGGTCCACGACGAACCCCAAGATGGACCAGGAACTGCGTGAGCGGTACGAGCGCGGCGACAGCATGGCTGTGCTGTCCGAGGTGTACGAGCTGACCGACCGGGCGGTGGCCCGTGCCCTGATCCGGACAGGTGCCACGATCCGGCCACCAGGTGGCCCAGTCGTGCGTCAGGTGGTGGCCGATACCTCGCCGCTTCTCAGAGGCCGGGGAGGATGACAACCCCCAAGGACGCTGACGAGGAGACCCGCATCCTGGACGCAATCGCCCAACTGCGACAGGACGGCGAGGCGACACGCCATGCCTGACTCGACAGCGGCTGTGGCACGGGCCGCCGGCATCGAGGTACGCCTAGCACGGGGTGCCGCCGGCCTGTCCCGCCCCCAGCTCATCGAGCGGCTGCGGCGTCGCGTGCCGGTCAACACGTTGGCCGGCTGGGAGACCGGCGTGCGCGCGATCTCGATCGACAGGCTGGTTGACGTGTGCGACGCGCTCAGCATCGACGCGGGCGACCTGCTGACGCGGGCACGGCGACGAGTCCACCCGACCGGCCCGTGCCCGACGTGTCAGGGCGCCGGCTCGGTCCCCAACGAGGAGGAGCCATGACCAACGACGTGCTGGTCCGGCGGGGCGACCGGCTGGAGACGCTGAGGGTCGTCTGAACCGGGCGCGCGAAAACGCCCCCCACTCCACGACCGGCGAAGGGGGTGACGCCGGTCGTGGCGTGGGGGGCGCGGCCCGCCAGGGCGTTAGGTGGACACCAGGGCGGGAGTCAGGTTTACGGTGTAGGTGTGGACGACGAGCCACCGCCGCTGCCTGCGTTCTTCGCCTCCGCGCCCGGCGACGGCGTCAGCATCGCGGACAAGATCGACGACGTGCTGGCCGACGGCTTCGGCCGCTGAGTCCCGATCAGGTGGAGCGCAGGATCTTCGCGTGCTCCTCGGCGTCGCGTCCCCAGTGGGCCATCGAGTCCAGCACCGCCAGGTTGCCGGCAGTCGTCGCGGCCACCGGGTCGTAGACCGGCGGCCGCGACGACCCGAGCAGCAGCACCGCCAGCCACCGTGGTAGCCGCGGCTCGACCCAGCGCAGCAGCGCGTACACGGCGGCCAGGACGACGGGCACGATCAGCGTGTCGGCCAGGCCGGCGACCGCGTCGGTGACCGCCGCCGGCAGGCCGAGCGACACCAGCCACGCCACCAGCGCGGACCAGGCGGTGGGCACGACAGTGCGCACCCACGCGGTGAGACGGTCGGACATCGTCAGTTCTCCTCGGTGTTGGTGTTGGCGAGCCGGTCGACGATCGCGTCCACGATCGCGTCGGCCTGGCCCTCGTTGTCGGCGCCGAGCGCGGCGGCCACCGCGTCCGCGATCGCGGGTCGAGACGCGGCGGCGATCTGCTCGGCGGTCGGGGTGTGCCCGGCGACCGCCTGGTCGACCACGGCCGCGAGCTGGCCGGGCGTGATCCCCGGGTCACGGCTGATCGTGGTGACGGCCGCGAGGATCGCGGCGTCGCGGGCGGTCTGCATCTCCCACGCGCGGTCGATGTTCGCGACCACCGCGCCGAGCGTGGTCCGGCCGCCGAGCTTCGAGCCCTGCCGGGCGACCGGCCAGTTGAGCAGGTCCTTGGGGGTGGGCATGTCGTCCTCCTCGATGAGCCCGCCGCCGGCGAGCCTGTTGATGTTCGGGATCACGGCCATGGCGTGCCGGCCCGGACAGGCCGTCTCCGCGCCGGGTGCCTGCTGGTGGCCGCCGGTGAGCCGGGCCGCACGCCACCAGCCGGCCGCGTGGCCGTGCTGGAGCAGCTCAGCGACCGCGCGTACCTGGGCCTCGGTGACCGGCTCGGCGTCGTAGTTGCCGGCCAGCACGATCGCGCGGGCGATACTGTTGCGGTTGGCGGTGTGCGCGCCCTGCCGGTCCACGCCGTGGCCCTCGTAGACCCGGCCAGAGGGCATGACCGCGAACGTGTAGCTGATGCCCCCGCCGAACCGCTGCTGCCCGATGTCCTCCAGGGTGCGCATCGCGGCCGCCTCGAGGACGAGATCGGCGGCTGGTGCGCCGGTCACCGAGTGGTGCAGCCACACCTCCTGTGCCGGCAACGGCGCCGGCCCGAACCCGCGCTGGTAGCGCGCTCCCCAACGCCCTCTGCTGATGATGTCCATGCTCACCGTCCCCTTGTCCGCTCGAGCAGGTGATCGTCGAACCGCGCCTGCAACGTGGCCAGCTGCTGGCCCTGCCGGTTCTGCTCGGTTCGGATGTCTTTCACATCTGCCCGCATCTCGGTCGTGTCCTTCGCGAGCTCGTCGACCTTCGTGGCCACTACCCGATGCTCGGTTTCGTTGTCCCGCCTGGTTTTTCTTGTCTCCCGCAGCAGCCCGAGCACCGCAACCAGGACAGGACTGGAGATCAGCGCGACGATCACCTCGGTCGTCATCAGAACCGCCTGATCGGGGAGAGGATCACGTGGGAGGTCTCGCGCACGATGGTCGCGGTCGCCGACGATGTGCCCTGTGCCCATTGGAAGGTGAGGTTCCCGTCGGCGCCGGGGGTGAGCAGGCCATCCATGCTCATCTCGACCGGACCTTCGGACACGGCGCCGACTTGCCTGTTGCCGTTGCCGTCGGGGTCGGTGTTGAAGTGGGTGTTGAGCGAGCCGCTTTGGGTGGTCGACCCGATGTCCAGGCCGAAGTTGCCCCACCACATCGACGAGTCCGCTGGCGCGGTCCAGCCGTACTTCAGGTCCCCGGTGTCGACACCGCTGGAGTAGAAGATCACCGCGCGAAGCGTGTAAATAAAGCCCGCCCGGCACGGCACACTGAGTTCGTCGTCGTCCGAGAGGACGGTGTCGCTGATCCGGGACTCCTGTGCCGTCTTGTACACGGATCTGGGCTGTCTGTCGTTGAGCTCATCGGCCGTGATGAGCTGGCCCGCATCCCAGTCGGGAAACGCCACTGGTCACCTCGCTACGTAGGCTCGTTGGGTGAACGCGAGCCGAACCTCCGTGCTCGCGCCGTGCGACTTGATCACCCCGTTGACCGACCGGACCACCGTGAACTCCTGCACCCCGCCGACCGGTTCGCCAATAGCCGTGACGCTCATGTCCTCGCCGCCGACGGTGATGTCGATCGGGAACTGCATCACGTCGGTGGTCCACGCCGCCCGACCGGTCTCGACGGCGACCGGGAGGGTGGTGTCGTCCTCGTCGATACCGGCGTCGAGGGTCGAGTACAGGGAGTCGCAGCGCCTGGCGTCGACCGTCGCGACGTCGTAGGGCCGCGCCGGGGTGCAGGTGTAGGCGACGGTCCAGTCGAAGTTGCCGATGGTCTCGTCGTAGCCCTGCGCGAGCTGGTCGATCGGCCACGGCGTGATCTGTATCGGGGGGTTGGCCACCGTGATCCGGTCGCCGATGTCGGTGTCGAGAACCTGCGGGATCAGCTCCGGGGTGCCGACCAGGTCCACCACCAGCTCGCGGTAGCGGGGCTCGCCGCGGGTGCCGAGGTAGGCCTCCCAGGCGGCGAGCTGCTCGGCCTGCTCGTCGGTCAGCAGGTTGACCGTCTCCGAGTAGGTGTACCGGCCGACGCCGTTCGGGTGCTCGCGGACGGACATCGGCCCGTCCTCGACGACGGCACGTGCTGTGGCCGCGCTGGTGCGGGTGATGCTGACGTCGTTGGCGAGGTGCTGGTCGTCGCTGACCGGCTCCAGCGCGGGCGCGAGGTGCCCTAGCTGGAAGTCGAGGTCGAGCGATGCACTCTGGAGATAGAGGCCTCGGCCGGTTCGATAGGCCAGGCCGGGGCGGTCGGTGGTGATGGTGATGTCGTCGACCCAGACCTGGTCGCCCGCGCCGGCCGGGACGACCGCCCACAGCTGCGGCTGGTTGTCGGTCGCGGTCGCCACCCAGGTGTAGGACAGCTGCTCCCAGGTGTCGGTCAGGGTGCTCGACTCGCCGATCCCGATGCCGCCGACCGCGACGGCGACGGCGCTGTCGCCGGTGGGCACCCATACCCAGCACGACCAGGTGTAGGAGTGGCCGGGGATGAACATCTCCGGTTGGGAGTCTTGGCGCACGATCTGGGTGTCGGACCCGCCGGCCCAGGTGATCAGCATCGATCTGGTGCCGGTGTGCGCCCGGGTCGTCGAGCCGGCCACCGCGGGCGGGTCGTCGCCGGCGCCGACCCAGCCGTCGGTGCTGCCGCTGGTCTCGAACGTTCCGAGGTCGCGGGACACCTCGACCGGCTCGTGCAGGATGCCGCGGTCCACCGCGGCCCCCTCGTGCAGGAGCTCGGTCGCCGGACGTGCGCGCTGCGGACCCATCGGGTGGGTGTCGTCGAGGTCGCCGACCACACCGAGCGGGATGCCCTCCTCGAGGCAGATCCGTTCGATCCGCCGGCCCGCTGCCTCGCCGAGGTGCGCGTTGACCGCCGTCATGTATCGGGCGTCGGCGATCTGGCCAGTGAACAGGGCCACGTGCCCGACCGCGGTCTGGCCGAGGTTGTGGGTCGCGCCGATGGTGATCCGGTTGATCCTCCCGAACGTGCGGTTGGACAGCGTGCCGGTGAGAGACTCCACGGCGTCCGCGCCGACGTTGTAGACCCGGACGCCGTAGAACGTGTTCGCACCGCTCTGGATGAGACGCAGGATGACCAGGGCGCCGGCCGTGCCGATCGTGAACGTGCTGTTGCCCGAGGTCGACAGCACCGTGCCCTCGTCGTCGGCGACCTGCAGCCGGACCGTTCTGTCCACATTGGCCTGCACGCGCCAGTAGGACCCGGATCCGGTGCCGTTGCACACCATCAGCGACGAGCCGTCCTCGGCCAGCCCGTCGTCGGGCAGGTGCACGAGGCACAGCGCGGTGATCACCCCGGCCGAGGTGTCGTAGCCGCGGACGTTGCCGAAGAACTGGGTGTCGGCGAGCACCGGGATCGACTCCGAGCAGGCGAACCCCGAGTAGCTCGAGGGCTGCAGGCCGTCGGCGATCGTCATCGGCCGACGGTTCGGCAGCGCCGACCACAGCGCGGTCGTGTCGGAGCCGTCCTCGCAGGGCCAGTACGCGATCGGCGCCTGCACGTGGCCGAGCTGCAGCAGTTCCCGGTACATCACCGACCGCAGCGGCGTCGCACCTTGGTTGATCCGACGCAGGATCCCGGTCGCGGCGACCGCACCCGGCATGGCCGGGTCCGCGCCCGTGTCATCCAGCCGCGTCCGCCAGTCCGGGACCTCGCCGACATACCGGCGCGCACCCTCGACGGTGACGCGCTGCGGTGTGTTGCGGGTGATCAGCCCGTACCACGGGCCCATCGGGTTGTCAGGGCTGAACCGGCCGTCGCGGTTGTCCACCACGAAGGTGCACGAACTGGGGTCGACCCGGGACGCCTCATCGCCACGACCGCGCGAGATGCCGATCAGGCTCTCTTCGATCTCGACCCACTCGGTGATGTCCGTCCAGGTGTCGCCGAGCAGCAGCTCGACCGTGACGTCGAGCGGATCAGCCGGGAACGCCATCAGCGGGACCCACCGAACGCGAGCTGGACATCGCCGCCGGCGATCACCCGCGCCTGGTTGCGGAGCAGCTGAGCGAGACTCCCGCGGAACTCCACCACGACCCGGCCTCCCCGGCCGGCACCGCCCGCGCGCGGCATCGAGCCACCGCCCAGGCTCATCGGCGTGGCGTTGCCGTCGCGCACGCTGCTCAAGAACCGCTCGGTCGCGTTGTGCGGGATGATCATGCCCGCCTGGTCGGAGATGAACAGCTCGCGACCGTGCTCGCCGACCTCGTACATCTCGTAGGGCTTGATCGGACCACCCAGCGCGCGTGCCCACGGTGACCGTCCCGACGGGATCTGATCGATCGTGAGCGTCATGGAAATCGTGCGGCCGTCGTTGCGGTTCACGAACCCATCGACCACTGCCTGGGCGCCGCCGGCGGTCGCCCGGATCAGCGTGAGGACATCGTCGGGCAGACCGAGGTAGCGATTCGCCAGCCGTTGAGCCTCCCCCGCGTTGAAGCCCATCTGTCTCATCTCGGCGATGAACTGCCCGCGCCGATCCGTCGCCGCCGCGCGCACCGCCGCCGTCGCGGCCTGTTCGCTGCCGGTCCGCTGCAGGGTCGTGTCGTACACGGTCTGCGCCAGCGTCCGATAGTCGTTGCCCTGCCCGATCAGCGCCGTCGACAGCTGCCGCCCCTGCTCGGTCGACAGGATCACCTGACCGTCCGCCGCGAGCAACGCGCCCTTCCAGTTGTCGGTGCCCGCCTTCACCTGATCCAGGTGCGTGCGGATGGCGTCCAGGCCCTCCTCGAACCCGGAGGTGGCCTCCTCCAGCGACACCGGGATGCCGAGCAGCCGCATCCACGCGGTGTTGAGCGCGTTCGCCCGGTCCGCGGTCGAGGCGGTCTCGTCGCCGAGGACCTTCATGGCCTCGGCCAGCGCGTCCGCGCCCGGCTCGGCGCCGGCCATCGACGCGGTGACCCCGCCGATCACCTCCTGCTCCCGCTCGAACTCGGCACGCGCGGCGGAGATCATCCCCACCAGGTTCTCGGTGCGGTAGTGCAGCTGCTTGGCGGCCTCGGCCTGGTCGATCGCCTTGTCCCGGGCCTCCTGCGACGTCGCGCTCGCCACCCGCTGCCCGTGGGCGAGATCGGCCAGGCGCTGCTGCTGAGCATCCAGCGCTGGACCGCCCTGGATCACCGCGTCCAGGTACTCGCGCTCCGACAGGCCAACGTCCTTGATGTAGCGAGACAGGTCCTGATACTGCTGCGAATCCCGGAGAACCTGGCGAGCCTGCGTGTCGAACGCGCCGTTGGACTCGAGCAGGCTTTGCGCCAGTGACTTCTGGTCCTGCGCGTTGCGCTGTGACTCCTGTCCAAACAGCGCGAGCACCGCCGTCGCGCCGGCCACCGCGAACGCCCACGGTCCGCCGAGCAGATTCAGGATGCCGCCGACACCCGTGGCCATCTTCTGGCCCGCTCCCTGCACGCCCGACATCCGGTCACTCATCTTGCCGACCGAGCTGCCGACCCGGTCGGCCACGCCGCGCACCCCGTCGACCGCGCGCATCGCCAGCGACAGCGACAGCCACAT
The DNA here is from genome assembly GCF_054779715.1 of Actinophytocola sediminis. Taxonomy (NCBI): domain Bacteria; kingdom Bacillati; phylum Actinomycetota; class Actinomycetes; order Pseudonocardiales; family Pseudonocardiaceae; genus Actinophytocola; species Actinophytocola sediminis. The sequence goes on from NZ_BAAGXS010000002.1 coordinate 77,525, forward strand.
GCCGATCATGGGACCGAGCTGGTCAGTGATCGGCTGGATCACGTTCAGCACGGCCTCGAGCACGTCGAGCGCGATCCCGAACGCGTCGCTCACGACCGGCAGCGCACCACTGGACAGCTCGGTGACCACGCTGATGATGTCGTTGATCACCCGCACGGTCTGGTCGCCGTTGTCGGCCCACAGCCCGGACAGGTTGACCAGCATCTGGCCGACGTTGGGGAGCACGCCCTCCATCAGGTCGCCGAGCGACGACAGTGCCATCCCCGCCGCCGGCGATCCCTCCGAGATGACCGTGAAGAAGTCGCCCGTCGCGCGCCCACTGGACTCGAGGAAGTCCTCAAGCCCGTCGAACACCGGTCCGGCGCGTTCGACGGCCGTGACCATGCCGGGCATGGCCTCCTCGGCGAACCCCGTCACACCGTCCACAAGAGACTCGATGTGGGGCTGGGCAGCGCTGAACGCGTCCTGCATCTGCGGGCGCAGCGACTGGAACGACGCGTTGATCTGGTCGGCCGCGCCGACGAACTCGTCCTGCAGCACCGCGGCGTCGGCCGCCAGATCGGTCTTGATCGTGGCCCCGAGGTCCCGGTAGGACTGGGCGACCTCCGCGTTCCCGCTCAGCGCCACCGCGGCCGTCGCGGCGAACACCACACCGATGCCGGAGACCGCCGCGGCGATGCCGGCCGAGGATCCCAGGCTCGCGCCGAGCAGCGCGGCCATCGACTTCGTGCCGACCCTGGACATCTTGTCCATGGAGCCGCCGACCTTGTCGAACGTGTCCGACGCGCGGTCGATGCCCAGGACGGTGAAGATCAGGTCCTTGGCCGCCATCTGATCATCACCGCCCTCTCCGTCGAGCCTGCTGCTGTTGCCGCTCTCGCTGCTCGCGCTTGTGCTCCTCGACCTGCTTCTCGCAGGTCTTGAAGTCGGCCAGGGTCAACCGCCCGGCGTCGTAGGGCGGGATGTTCCACAGCTCGAGCAGCCACGGCTTGAGGTTCGCTAGCTGGACGCTGAGGGCGGGTTCTTGGGCGCGCGGGGCGCCCGGGTAGGGCGGGCCGCCTTCCGGCCAGACCCCTTCCCGCCCGTGTCCTCGGCGGCGGTCTCCATGCCGTCGTGGACGGTTTCGCGTCGCAGGTCCCGCAGCGTGAGCGACTGCAGCGACTTGTCGTCGAACTGCAGGTGCGGCTCGCCCGCGCGCCGGCGGGCCATCCACAGCATCGCCAGGGTGGCCAGCATCGACGCCCGGTCGTGCTCGACAAGCAACTTGGCGTAGGACCAGCCAGTAGCCCTCTCCAGCAAGATCCAGTCGGACATCGCCACATCGAAGAAGTCCAGCGTCCACGATCTCTCGCCGACGAAATAGCGGTACTCCAAGCGCTTTTCCACTGCTCTCCCCTTTACGACACGATCTTGCGGTTGATCTCGTCGACGACCTTCACGGCCTTGTCGCGGACCCGAGGGCCACCGATCGCGGCCGGCCGGTCGAACCAGGCGACGGGGGTCACGGTCTGCCCCGCCCACCGGTTCCGACTTCCAAACACGGGGTGTCGCCACTTGCCCTTGTTCATCGCGCGCGGCAGCTTCCGCTGATCTGGCGGCATCAGCGACGCCTGCGACTTGATCCGCACGCTCGCCGACGTGGCGCTCGTCGCCACCTTCGCCTTCACCGTCGCGGCCGCGCTGGCCCTCAGGCCACGCCCCTCGTAGGCGCGGCGCTGGATCAGCTCACTGCGCTTGCGCGCGCGGCTCAGCAGATACTCGCGACGCGCCTGCCCGCCGCCACCACGCGTACCGGCGGCACTGGTGCCGAGCACCGCGCGGCGCATGTTGCCGATCACCGGCTGCGCCGCCTCGCGCATGTTGCGTGTCATCTCCCGGCGCAGCCTCCCGTCGCCGGCCGCCTTCAGTTTCGCCGCGGTCTCCCGGAACTCGGCGGTGCCGCGAATCTCCACGCGTGCCGGCATGACCAGATACCCCCCGCCCTACGGTGTCGCGTCGGTGGTCTGGTACTCGACCTTGATCGACAAGGTGCCGTCGTCGATCACCTTGCACGGCACGTTCTGCATCACGTGCCCCGCGCCGGACACTCCAGGCGTCTCGCCGTCGAACCGCACGTTCGCGGTGATCACGGTCTGGAATGGAAGCGCGTCCTCGATGACGCCAGCCGCGAACGTGAGCACCAGCTCAGCCTCGGTACCGGCGACGAAACGGGTGTAGTTCGTCAGCGACTCGAACTCCGTCTCCGCCGTCGCGGTGATCTCGCGCAGCGCCGCCTCCAGCGGCTGCTTGCGCAGCCGGGAGCCCAGGAAATAGCGGTCCTCCGACAGGCCGTTGGCGCCGGTCAAGCTGAAGGACTTCACGTCCTGCGCCGACCCACCGAGCGTGAGCGTGCCCTCGACGAACGTCATCAACGCCAGGTCCGCCGGGTAGGTCGCGGTCGCCAGCGCCGTGCCCGTGTCCTCGTCCTCGCCGAGCAGCGTCGCGGTGAACGTCGCGATCTCACCGACCGCGCACTCCAGCCCCCACGACGCCACCTTGCAGCCGTGGTAGGTGAACGCGCGCACCGTGCCGGTCACATCCGGACGACCGACCTGCACCGTCAGGCCCGTCGGGATCGTCCCCGGCGTGAAGGTGTGCAGGTACACCGTCGGCGAGTTCTCGTCGTCCGGCTGGCTGGTCGCGACGCCGCCGAGAGCGTGCTTCCACCAGCGGCCCATGCCCTTGTTGACGAGCTCCATCGTGACGTCGCCACCGACAGACCTCTGGCCCGCCGCCCACCTCGCGGACGGCAGGATCCGCCGGCCGGGACGCAGGCCCTGGGACTCGATCCGCTCGATCGACAGCGCCAGTGACTCGCTACGGAACTCGTAGTGACGGTCGACCGTCACCGGGGTGCCGTAGGTCGACTCCTCGGCGGTGCCCAGCTGGGCGTCCAGACCTGAAGGAATGGCCACGTCACTCGCCCCCGTTCGTGCTGAGGCGCTCCAACTGGGCGATCAGCGTGCTGCGGTTCTTTCCGGACAACTCGGCCATCAGCGCGCGGTTGGCGCGGGCGACGACGGTGGACGGATCAGTGTCGACCCAGGCCAGGACTTCCTCGGCGGTGCCGGTCGGCGGCACGTCGAGATCGGTCGGCGGGTCGACGATCAGTTCGAGGCGCGCGATCAGGTCGGCACGCTGAGCGCCGTTCTTCTCGGCGGTCAGCAGCCGGGCGGCGCGCTCCGGGTCATGTCCGACCCAGGCGGCAATGACCGCCGGCTCGGCGTCCCAGCCGGCCTGGTCGAGCAGGGTGACGCCGATGTCGTCGTCGACCTCGACGGACTTCCCGCGCTCGACGACGACGCCGAGAGCGGCGATCTCGACGCCATCGAACGGGCCGGTGTAGGTGACACGCACAGCGACTCCTCGGGGGTTTCGGGCACGACGACAGACCCGCCGATGCGGGTGCGCGGTGCAGGGATCAGGTGAGGCGGGAGTGGACGGCGACGTCGTAGGTGAGGACCGCCATCGCGGCGTCGTCGTCGAGGTCGCCGTCGAGCTCCAGGTTGGTGATGCCGACGGAGATCACGCCGGTCAGGCCGGACAGGGTCGCCGTCGCGGCGATGCCCTCCTCGATCGGCTTGCCGATCTCGACGCAGCGCGCCTCGGCGTCCTCCTGGTCGCCGCCGACGATCCGGACCACGATGTGGAGCTTGATGGTCAGCGTCTCGTCGCGTGGATGGCGGGCGCGGCCACCACCCGAGACGGGGTAGGACTGCGGGCCCTCGACCAGGCCGCCGTGCACGAGCTCGCGCGTGGCCTGGTGGTCCGAGCCGCGGTAGGAGTAGGCGACGGTGACCGGCTCGTCGCCGACGCCGGTCAGCCCGAGGTCGGCGACGAGCGCGATCAATGCCCGCTTCGCCGCGACCGCGTTGGACGCCGTGGGCATCAGCGGATCCCGCCGTGGAACAGCGAGTATCGCTGCGGGTTGTAGTCGAGCTGGCGCGACACCGGCACCGACCGGCCGTCCTCGCCGCCGGCGCCGTCGCGCCTCGAGTAGCGGGCGTAGGCGGCGTCCACCTCCGAGATACCGATCTTGAACGCGCCCGGCTGGTCGAGCCGGTAGTTCGCGCCATCGGAGGTCTGGTAGCTGATCGCCCGGTCCGGGATGCCGGTCCTGATCAGGTTCAGCCGCGACCGGAACCGCACCTTGGCTGCCAGCACCAGGTCCGGCGGCGGCGCGGCCAAGCCAACCTCGTACTCGACGACGACGTTGTCGCGACCCTCGGTCCACGTGGCGCCGGTGACGCGCAGCAGCCGGCCGTCATCGGTGACCGTGAGCGCCGCCAGCTCGTCGACGGTCAACGCCACGAACGGCAGCCCGACCCGGGGCGCCACCTTGACCGCACGCACCGAGCGGATGTCGTGGCCCGGGAGCATCAGCTCCGGTGTGCCCGTGCCGTCGAGGACCTCTCGGCGATAGCGCGGGAAGAAGCTGCGGTCACAGATCTCCTCGCACTCGACCTCGGTCTCCAGCAGCGCGGCTGCTAGTCGCGCCGTCGGGTACTTCACCGTGTCGGCCAGGTTGGGGTCAGCGGCGCGACCCTCGGCCAGCGTGAAGAACCGGCCGCCGACAACCTCCACCTGGTCGACCTCGACGACCGCGGCGCCGGCGATGGTCGCCGACCACGCCACGGTCAGCATGCTGAGCTGTGCCTGCGGATCCAGGCCGACCGTGTACCGGCCGGTGCCCACGCCCGCCGACGTGGCGTCGCCGGACTGGACAGCGGTGCCGGCCGCGTCGGTGATCGTCACCGTCACCGTCTCGGTCGAGTCCGTCAGGGCCTCGCCGACCACGAACGTGTGCTCGAGCGTGGCCGCCGCGGTGCGCAGGACGCGGGTCAGCATCAGCCCACCCAGACGCTGCCGACGACCGCGCCGGTCGCCTCGAGGTAGAGGCCGTTCGCGCAGTGCAGCCCGTCCGGCACGCTGACCTGACCGTCGCCGTCCTCGGCGAGCACGACCGTGGCCACCACCGTGCCCGATGCCGCCGACGCGTTGTCGTACAACGTGACCACGTTGGCCGCCGAGGTGCTGTCCCGAAGGGACAGCCCGCGGAACGTGCAGGGGCCCGCGTTCACCACACCGGCCGCTGTCACGTTCCTCGGTGATGCCGGCGCGGTCATCAGCGAACCTGGACCGTCACCTGGACCAGGCCCGCCGGGACGGCGAGACCTGACGCAGTGTTGGTGAAGTGCGCGGTGAGCAAGTCACCCTCGTCCGCGTCAAGGTTCGCGGCGGTGGCGGACAGGGTCACGGCCTCGGGCGTGTTGGCGACCGAGTTCGTGGCCGACCACGACCTCGGGCCCGCGACAACTGTGGTGCCGGCACCGGCCTCCCGGTTCTTCACGTTCAGATCGACGTAGTTGGTGCCGCTGGCGGTCATCGCCGCGCCCGGCACCCACAGCACTCCGGTGACCGTGACGTCGAACGGCAGCTCGACGATCGGCACCTCGATGTCGGTGTCGGCCGCGGTCGGCGGGATGTTCGCGGTGAACACCAGGTCGCCGCGCAGTTCCTTGAACAAAGGCATTGTGGGGCTCTCCTAGATCAGGACAGGGGCACCGGCCGGACGCCGTATGGCGTCCGGCCGGTGGGACTGGGGGGTTGGATCAGGTGACGGTGTTGCGCTGCAGCCCGCGGTGCTCGACCGGGGTGCCGTGGTAGATGTGCCTGATCTTGTAGGTGACCTTGTCGGCGTCGAACATCGAGCCCACGGCCGGGTCGGACTGCGTGAACAGTTCCGGGTCCTCGCGACCCTGATAGAACCCGACCTCGATCGTCGGGCACATGGCCGGGTCGGCGGCCAGGAACCAGTCGTTCTGGTCTGTCCAGTAGTCGATCACGATCAGGCTCATGCCCCGGTACATGTTCGGACGGTCGGCCGGATCGTTGCCGCTGGACGGGATCGCCACCGCGCTCTGGGTCAGCTGGTAGCCCAGCGGGCCCATGGTGGTCGGCACGATCAGCGTCTTCGGCTCGAGGCTGAGGACGTTCTTCGTGTCGCCGTAGCCGGCCTGCTGCCGCATCCGCACCCACGCAGCGTCGAGCGCCGTCTGCGACAACGCCGTCGTCGCGGTGTTGTTGTGGTTCGCGTGGAACAGCGCCGTGTTGTCGTAGCTCGTGGCAGCGTTGGTGACCAGGATGTCCCACACGAACCGGTACAGAGTGATCGCTGCGGCGAGGCCGAGGAGACGCGGGATCTGGCGGACCGCACCGATGTCGTCGTTCGCGATCATCTCCAGCGTGAGGTCCTCCGTGCCACCGCGCTTGATCACCCGGTACAGGGCTTCCTCATCCGTCGGCGAGGTCAGCGGCTGGTATGGGGCGCCCTGGTTGACCTCCGGCAGCACCCCGTAGCCGCCGATCCGCTCTCGCTTCTGGTCGCGGAAGTCGTTCACCGGCACGATGTCGGACACAATCTGACGCCACGTCTGCAGCGACGGCTGCGAGTAGAGCGCGATCATCCGGCGGTGGATCGAGTCACCGAGCGCCTGGTCCCAACTGCCCGACTCGAGCGACTCGGTCGAGCGGCGGTCGCCGGAGTCGAACCGGCCGATGGACTCCCGCAGGATGACCTTGTTGTCGTCCTCGTCGAAGGCGAACCGGCGACCCGTGAAGTCCTGGAACGCGTGCTTCAGCGAGCGGTAACCCTCCCGATAGTTGCCGGCCCAGAACGCGTCCAGCGCGCCAACCTTCTTCTCGGTGGCCTCCTTGGTCACCTTCGCCGTCGCCGGCGCCGTCAGGCCGGCGCGCTCCAGCCCGGCGACCGCCGACTTCAGCGACGCGATCTGCGCGTCCACAAGGGACTCGCTGATCCGGTCCGGCAGCGCGGCCGTGATGGACTCGACCATCGTCGCCGGCAGGTCGGCCTCCTCGACCTTGGACCTGATCAACATCCGAGCCAAGAACGAGCCCTTCGGCTCGAGAGTCTCGGTCGTGGGCATCGGCACACCGCCAGCCGGCGTGCCCTCCTTGGTGGACTCGCCGGCCGGCGCGCCCTCGGTGGTCGGCCGTGCCAGGCCGACCGCGGCGAGTTCGCCGTCGGTGGCCTCCCGCAGCACGGCGAGGATCTCCTCCTTGGTCGGTGGCACTTCTGACTCCTTCGTGCTCTGGCCGGCGGACTCGCCGGCCGGGTTGGTGTCGACGCCGCCGGCGACCACGCGGGTGGCCTGTCCGCCGGCGGCGGGGTGGGCGACGATGTCCGCCGAGTTGACGGACGTGATCTGGGTGGCCTCCTGCAGGTGCAGGCCGGCCTCCCGAATCGGGCGGAACAGCGCGTACGCGTCATGGGAGATGCCCACGAGCGGGTCAGCACCCTCCAGCGCGAGCGCCGCGTCGAGCGCCTCGGCGGCATGGGTCGCGGACGGCAGCAGCGTGAGGTTCGCCTCAAGGCCCTGCGCTTCGGCCGTGACATCGCCGTAGTAGCCGACCAGGCCCTGGATAGTCCCCGAGGTCATCTCCACCTCGCCGCGGTGGTGGTCGAAGGCCTTCGCACCCTCGTACAGGTGCGCAGCCTCGCGCAGGACGCTCTCCGGGTAGCGGCGGCCGTTCTTGCTGTCCCCGTAGGCGATGATCCGCACCCGGAAGATCCGGGCTCCGCTGGCGTCGGTGCCCTTTGCCTCGAGCACCCGCGCCGAGCTGCCGATCTCCACCCGCGTCCCGCGCGCCGACTCGGCCGCACCCGCCGCCGCCTCGTCGGCGGCCGGTGTCGTGACCGGCACGTAGGTGCGGGCGACCTCGACCGGTTCGCCGAGCTCCACCGTGTCACCGGACAGCGTGTAGGTGCACTGGTACAGCTGCTCGCCGGTCTCATACACCACATCGGTGTCGGTGAGGTCGACGATGTAGGGCCAGCAGTACGGGTCGTGCGAGATGACCAGTGTCCGCACAGCGCGCCGCACCAGGTCGCGGATGTCGCCGAACGAGCGCTTGCCGTTGACCAGCGCCTCGGTCACGGCGTTCTCGCTGACCGGGATGTCCAGGCGGCGCAGGGCCGCCTTGATCCGGGCCCGAGTCAGCCGGTCCGCCTCCGCGATCCGGGCCCACGACGCCCTGGTCTCAACCTCGGTGCCGATCGGGAACCGGTGCGCCGGGTCGGCGAACACCGCCCGGCCGACAGGCACCGCGGTTACCGACTCAGTGACGCGCACCGGAGCGGGGTCGAACTGGTGCTCGCACTTCGGGCAGGTTGTCATCCGTCCCGCCACCTCCTCGATCTGTTCGCCGCGGAACCCGGCCGTGGCGCGGTCCTGGGCACAGGTCGCGCACGTCGGGTCCGCGCACGTCAACGGCCAGCGCGTAGGGGTCATGCCGGCGGGTCGGCCAGCTTCTCGAGCTGGGCGATCAGCGTCGTGCGGCCCTTGCCCGCTCGCTCGACCTCGAGCGCCCGCGCGGCGCGGGCGGCGTCCTGGTCGACCCAGGCGAGCACGATCTCGGCGTTGCCGTCCGGCACCGGCACCTCGTCGACGGCGCTCGGGTCGCCGTCCGACTGATCGCCCGCCTCGCCGTCCTCGCCGTTATCCGCGTTGTCCTGGGCGCCTTCGGTCGTGCCGCTGGGCATCGGGCCGTCGTAGGGCGCGACCTCGACGGCGTCGTCGGCGTGCACCGTGACAAGGGTGCGTTGGCCGTCGTGGGTCTGCACCACCACGGCGGGCGGGTCAGCGTCGGGCACCTCGGCGGCATCGACCACCTCGCTGGGCTTCATGCCGAGCGCCCAGCTGGCCCAGGTGCGAACCTCATCGAGCATCGGTGACTCCTCCTTGGTGCGCGCCGACGGCACGCAGCTTGGGCTTGTTGGCTTTCTCGACCTCGCCGGCGATGTCGTCCGGGTTCGAGTCCGGCTTGCCGAGGTCGGCGCTGTAGGGCACGCCCATGTAGTCCTCCCACGCCTTCTTCGCGGCGACCTGCGCCGCCTCGGGGGTAAGCGCGCCGATCTTCTGGAACCGCTCGAGCGCGGCGGACAGGGACAGCAACACCTTGGCGGTGATCTGCGAGTCGGCCGCAGCGATCGACGGGCCGGTCACGGTGACCGTGTCGGCGGCCGCCACCATCGTCTTCGTGCCGGTCTTCGGGTCGATCCGCTCGACCTTGGCCGGCAGGCGCTTCGCTGCGACCGCGCGGTCGACGGCGTAGCGCACCATCTCGGCTTGGTAGCCCACCCAGGCGCCCTGTACGCCCTGGATCCGGCGGCGCACCGGCTCAGCCATCGTCAGCGACGTCGCCCGGTTGGCATCCTCCGGTTCGGCCAGCCACACCTTGGACAGGCCTGCGCCGCCAGCCACCAGGGTGAGCACCGACTTGGCCGCGGCCGAGTCCTCATAGGCGCCGGTGGTGGCCATCTTGGGCTCCCACTTGACCTTGTCGTTGTGGACCTCGACCCCGCCAGACCGCGGTACGTGCAGACCACCGCGCGCCTTGATGAACGCCTGCACCGCATCGTCGTCACCGTCGACGGTGACGTCCCACACGAGGTAGCGCATCAGCGCCGTGCGGTCCACCAGGCTCGACAGCACGCTGTCGTAGGCGTCCAACCAGTCCGACACCGTGCTGAGGAACGGTTGCGACCTCTCGTCGGTCTCGATCGCCTTGAACGGGGTCCACCACGCGCACTCCCCGTCGCGCAGCCCCGTGCGCTCGTCCAGGCCGGCCACCGTCCACACGGTGTCGGTCCCGATGCCGACCCCTTCCGGCCACGCCGCGTTGCCGTCACGGTTGAACACCTCGGTGATCACAGTCGGGTCGTGCGGGGCGTAGCGCACGACACCGGACACCGGCCCGACCATGAACTTCCGCAGGGTCTCGCCGAGCAGCATCATCGACCGCAGACCCAACGTCTGCTTCTCGGCCAGTCCGACGTTGTTGATCGGGTCCTTCCAGAACTCCTGGGCGATCACGTCGACCAGCGGGTTGGTGACGTCCAACTTGACCCCACTGTCGCCGACGCAGAACGAGGTGTAGGTGTCGATGATCGCCTTAGCCATGGGGTTGAGCCGGTACGCCGCGACCGAGTAGGTCCGCGCCTTCTCCTGCGTCCAGTACGGGATCTCCCGTCCACGGCTACCCAACGGCCGCCACGGACCGCCGTCGTTGTCGACCGGATCCCCGTACATGCCGGCACCCGACGCACCGACCGCCACCACCTGAGCGGGAGTCGCCTCCGTCGCCCGCGCCACACGCGCCGGCGCGGCCCGACGGGGCAGCAGCAGAGGCCTCACGCCGACCTCGGCACCGCGGCGACCGGCGACGCCGGCTCGACCGCATCAGACTCCTCGGCGGCGGCCAGCTCGGGCGCGGCGTAGGTGGAGCCGACCAGGCTGATCGTGACGGCGACGATCCCGCTGGCGAGCAGGCCCCACAGCCAGCCGGCCAGCCCGCCGACCGCGATCACCATCGCGACCAGGCCGAGCGCGCCGAGCATGTTGTTCAGCAGCGCACTGGACGGGTGCGGCACCCTGATCCGGATCTCACTCGCGGCCACGGGGGACCACCTCCTCAGATGTTCAGGCGCTAGATGTTCAGCCGCCCGATCGGGCGGAAGATCTCGCGGACGTCGGTGCCGGCGGTCGTCGGCGGTGGTGACGGCGCCGTGGCCGGGCCGTAGTCCTTGACGGCGCCGATGCGCTCGTAGAAGCCCCACCGGGCCGCGGTCATCGCGCCGACCGGGGACGTCTCGTCGTCCTCGGACTTGTGCGCCCAAGCGATCGTCTCGCCCGTGCGTCGCGTCTTCGCGCCGGCGACGGCGTCGTTGAGGATCTCCGGGAGTTCCTCGTCCGGCTTCACCCGGAACGTGTGCAGGCGGGTCGCCTGGATCAGCTGGGTGCAGGCGGCCGCCTGGTCGGCCGCGGTCATCACCGCGAGATCGCCCCTCTTCGGCTTCTTCGGGTCGACCGGCTCGGTGAATTTCGCCGCCGTCAGCTGCGTCTTGAGGAACGTGAACGTGTTGCGGCCCATCGCGATGGTGACCGGCTCGTGCAGCTCGGCGAGCACCTCGAGACGGGGCACAACCCAGTCGGTGCCGGCCACATAGTCGACGATCCTGGCGTGGCCACGCCCGTCCGGCTGGCGCCCGAACAGGAAGATCGCGGCGTAGTCCCGGTGCAGCGACAGGTCCACGCCGATGGCCAGGCCGGCGCTGCGGTCCCGGGTCGACATCGGATCGAGCAGCGTCTCCCAGTCCGCCTTCGCGATCGAGCCGCCGGCCACACCGACCGGCAATGGCCAGATGCCCAAGCACTCCCGGGCGAACCCCCTGCCACCCCGCGACGTCATGGTCCGGCGGTCGTCCTCGACGTCCTCATCGTCGATCCGGATCCCGTAGGCCGGGTTCGTCGCCGCCCACAGCGCCCGGTCGTCGAGGTCGATCTGCTCGAGGTGGTCCAGGTCGCCGGCGGCACCCCAGTCCCGGTAGCCGAGACGCTTGAAGTCCTCCGCCTCCGCGCGGGCCCGCATCTCGAACATGATCTCGCCGGAATTGCCGTTCAACGGCGGGGTCGACACGTAGACGACCTGGGGGTTCGGGCGGGCGCGCATGGTCGGCTGCATCGCGTCCTGGTGCTCGGGGGTGAGCGCGAACGACTCGTCCAACACGATCAAGTCACCGCTGAAGCCGCGGCCGCTGCCGTCGCTACGGGCGACGAACAGGATCGTCGCGCCCGTGTCGAGCCGGGTGAACCCCTTGTTGTCGTTACCCGACGAGACCTTGACCCTGATCGGCGGCTGTCCAGGCCGGATCGGGATGTCCAGCAGGCTCGGGTCTCCCGGCCGCACCTCGGTGCCGAGCTTCCTGACCAGCTTCTTCAGACGGACGAACTCCTTGTTCGCCGTCTTGAACTCGTGCGCCGACCAGACGATCTCCTGCTCGCCGAGCAGCAGGAACCCGGCCAGCGTCCGGGCTTCAATGATCGCGCCCTTGCCGTTCTGCCGCGGTACCCACTCGCAGTAGTGCCGGCACACCCAGCGGCCGTCCGGGCGGACGGCCATCATGATCCGCAGCGACTCCTGCTGCCAGGGGTCGAGGATCAGCCCGGCCCGGGCGGCGAGCTTGACCGCCAGCTCACCCTTGCTCGCCCTGAATTCGGGGTAGCCCTCAACCCTCGGACGCGGGCGAGAATCGGTCAGCAGCGTCGATGAGGTCACCCAGGCCTCCCTCGTCGGCGGCCGGCGCGGTCACCGCCGATCCGTCGCCGGGCTCGACCCCGGCCGGCTCGGCGCCCGCGGTCGGCACGGCGGGCTGGTTGGTCGTCGACCCGGACCGGCCCGACAGGCGCAGCTCGGCGACGAGCTGGCGGAAGTTGGCCTGCTGCTGACGGATCTCGACCATCAGCCCGTTGACCACCACGCGCAGCTCGGTGGTGTCCTCGTCGGACTCGGCATCGTTGCGGGCCAGCTCGAGCCACGCGGTCCCGTCCTGGGCGAGCAGCAGGTGTAGGCGCTCGAGGAGGTCCGCCGCACGGCACGCTTCCTCGAGCGTGATCAGGTGGCCGGGCGCCCACCGGTGGCCGCTCCACTCCGCCCAGAGCCGTGACCCGCGAGCACCCAAACCTGCTGGTGGCAGTAGGTCTGTGACTCGATCGCTGGAGGGAGTTGTGACGTCGCCCGTCACGTCACCAGCACCCGTCACCGGGCCTGCCGACTGGCCACCGGCGGCCGGCTTGCCGACCTTCGGGCACCGGGTCCGAGGGCCGCATAGCGAGTGGTCGCCGTCCTCGCACTTCGCCAGCCGCTCTCGGTACCGGCGGGTCCGGCCGGTGCTCTCGCCCTTGCTCACGAGGACCTCGTCGACGACCCCGACAGCGGGAGGCACGGCGTCTGGTTCCAGCCTGTGTGCCGGCAGTTGTCGCACCCCTTGCCGGGGGTGATCGGGTTCGGCGAGCAGCCGCCGCACACGTGCACCGTGCGCGGCCGACCGCACACCTCACACGGATCGACCCCGGCGATCTGTGCCGCCAGCTCCGCCAGCTCGGCGCGTGCGTCGGCGAGTTCGACCCGCGTCCGCGCGGCGTAAACCTCGAGCTGCCGGACATAGAGCTGCAGGGCGTCGACCCGGACGATCGCCTCCAGCACGACGACCGCCACCTCGTCCTGGGTGGTCACTGCTCCGCCACTTCGGCCGCGAACGGCGGCACGCTGCCGACGAAGGTCAGCCACACCGGGGCGCCGGCGGCGATCGCCTCACGCTCAGCGGGCTCGAGCATCATCCGCGCGGAGTACTCCAGCCCGTGCAGGCCGCGCACGACGAGCATCTCCGCAGCCGCGATGTCGGTCCTGGTGAGGTCGCCGTCGGGCGGGGCCATGACGATCCGGTGAGCACCCGCCGGGATCTCGTCGCTCGGGATCAGACCTGCGCGCACCTAACACCCCTTCTGGCCTGCATAAACAAGCTCGATCAAGATCGTCTACCTGGCCAGTCAGCCTGGCCGGTTGTCACGGGGGGAAAAAAGGCGCCTGGCCCCGGGGTCAGGAAGCCGCAGGTGGGAGGGACTTTCAGTGGGACCCACATGTTGATCAAGAGTTGATCATGGTCTCGAGCCCCGACTTGAACGCCCGAGCGCACTTACAGGTCGTAGGCGCTCACGCTCAGTTGTCGACGAGCAGGTCGTGCCTGCCCCCGCTGCCGATTGCCCTTGGCCGCCCCGGCACTGCGGTTGCAGGTCGCGTGCTCCATGCCCTGGTACTCGGCGCGGTCCTCGTCGTCATGGCCGAGGTCCAGCTCTTGGCCCTCGTGCATCAGGTCACCGCACCGGGGGCACGGCCGGCCATAGGCCCAGGGCAGCAGCTCGGCGCGCAACTGCTGGTGCTCAGCGCCGTACCCGCGCTCGGTGGTGGTACCTCGACGTGGCACCGGGAGTCACCTCCCCCGGGCATGACGGTGGCCCCGGGTCTCGAGGACCCAGGGCCACCGTGCTGGTGCCGATCTCCAGCTGACTGGCTTCGTAGATCGAGGGTGCGGGCAGAGATCATCCGCCTGCTGATCGCGATGATAAGCGATCACGGCGGTGACGTCACGGCAGGCACCTCCCGACCGGGGTGTCGTCGCCGAGCTCGCATCTCCCGGCCAAGCACCAGCAGGTCACTGAACCGGTACGGCCACCGGCCATCGTGCACCTCGACCCGGCCGTCCCTCTTCCAGGCCGCGATGTTGTTCCGGGTGATCTCCTTGCCCAACAACCAGGACAACACCGGCGCCGCCTCGGCCGCCGACACCAGCTGCTCCCCGAGCGTGCGAGAAAGCCACTCCTGCCGGACTTCCACGTTGTGCACCGCGCCGCAGCTGTGGCATCGGACCGTTCCCTTGCCCATCAGCGCGTACAACTGACCCTGGCACCGCGGTGGCTCGACATCCTCGGCGACGTCGTCCTCGAGCGGCTCCAGGCACGGGCCTGCATACACCCGGTCGGGTGCTCGATCGATCACTCGCCTAGCGTCCCGGACCGCCGCGCGGATCCCACTGGCCATCTCGGCCGAGACGAACGAGCCGCCGAGCTGGTCCGCGAGCCAGCGCGCGACCGCCGGCGGATGGTCGGCTGGCAGCACCAGGTCCGGATCATCCTCGGCCAGGGACCGGGCCCACGTCGACAGCTCGTTGCGCAGCCGGTGCGCCACCGCCGACGCTTGGGCGTGGTACAGGATCGGGGTCTCGCTGGCCTTGCCGACAGGCGACGACGAGCCGGTCGACCTGCTCAGTCGAGCCAGCGTGGTCTGCAGCTCGTCCCAGAGCCCGGCCCGCTCGTGGAACGCCTCGTCGAGGATCTCCACACCGGGCCACCCGTACGGCGCCGTCCGTCGCAGATTGCCGACCCTACGGAGACCTCCCGATGCGATGGACATCAGCGCGCACTGCAGCTCGTGCACGTGGCCGCAGCCCGGTGCCGAGCACGGCCGCTCGATCCGGTCGCTCACCTGATCACCCGGCCGATCGCCCGACGCAGCCACCCGCGCCGGGACGGCGGGGCAGCCCCGAACTCGGCGAGTTCGTCGACGATCACCAGATGCGCGGTGAAGCCGCGGAACGGCATGCAGGCCGTGGCCGCCTCTCGATGTTCGACCGAGCAGTACTCCCGGTCGAGCCAGTCGACCAACCGCTTGCGGCAGCCGGGCCGCGCACACACCAGCACGATCGGCAGGCCCGCGAGCACGTTCAGCGCCGGCGACCACGGGCGCCCGATCGGCGGGTTGCTCGCCCTCAGCGCATCGAACTCGGCCCGGGTGAGTTCCACCGGCCGAGCGGTCGCAGGCTCGTCCGGCAGCAGCTCGGCCCACTTCGTGATCTCGTCGAGGATCACCCGGTCCGACCCCAAGGTCGCCCGCGGGATCGACGAGACGATCGCGCGCTCACGCCGGAACGCGATCCGGCCGGACGGTTGACCGTCGTACAGCGCACGGATCGCTTGGCGCTGCCAGTCGTTGAGCTCGAACCCGCGTTCCTCGGCGAACTCCACCACGTCCGCCGCTGATGGTTCGCCCGGCGGGCGTACCTCATCCATCCTCGTCCCCTTCCGTCGCGGCCGTTCTGGCCGCACGCTGTCGTCGTGCCTCGTCGATCCGGCACGGGTGATCCATCCGCCCGAGTGGCATGCCTCGCCAGCTGCCGGCCGGGTACACGCAGGGCTCGCCGATCTCGGCCTGGCAGTACGAGCACGGCACTTCCTGGGCCAGGTCCCGGAGGTCGATCCGGTCGGCGAGCCGGTCCTCCTTCCAGCGCTGCAGCGGGGTGCGCTTGGTCATGGCGACCCCCGGGGCTGGTCATGGCCTACGGGTGCGCGGGACCGGCGGTGGTAGATGTCTGGGCTCGAGGCGTCGCGTACTGGCTGCCCGCCGGGGCCGAGGGAGCCACCGACAGCGTGCTGCCCGACCCGACCCGACCCGGACCCTTCCGGCGGGTTGTCCTGGCCGTTGTCTTGTCCCTGACCAGGCGTTTCAACATGTGCGTGCACACCACTGGGTGTGTTGCGGACAACCGTGTGGACAACGCTGTCGACAACGCCTTGTTGGTTGTCCGGGGCGTTGTCGTGGTGGTTGTCCGGCGGGTTGTCGGGCGCGTTGTCGGCGGGGCTCTCCTGGCCGTCCTCGGGCCTGTCGAACAGCTGCTCGCCGCGCTCGGCCCACCATGCGGCCTGGACGGGTGTCGGGGCGGGCAGCCGGCGCATGCCGGCCTCGGCCGGCGTGCGGTGGCCCTTCTCCTCGTTGCAGCGGGCGCAGGCGGTCAGGTAGTTGTCGCCGCCCTCGGCGGCCCGGTCCGGGTCGGGGTGGTCGAACTGCAGCGCGCGACGGCGGTCCTTCGCCCGACCCATGCCCTTCAGCGCGAGCGGCCCAGATCGGCAGTAGCGGCAGCAGCCGCCGTCGCGTTCGTAGACGGCCCGGCGCAGCACGGCGTCTCGGCTGTCGGCCTTCTGGGCGTCGCTGCGGTCCTTCTCCGCCTTGCTCGGGTTCCGCTTCAAGTATCCGCACAGGCGGTAGGCGTAGCCGGCCACCCACGGCGGGGAGCTGTCGAGGCAGTTCTTCGCCGCGCACTGCTGACCCGGCCGGTGCAGCATCGGCGGCCTGCCGAGCATCGGGGTCGTCAGCAGCTCGAGGACCTGGCGGCGGCCGTCGCAGCACGACAGCGCCTGCTCATGGGTCAGATACCCGTCGTCCACGTGGGACGCGGTCTCGCACATCATGCGGACGTAGGACCAGCCCAGGGCGTCCCGCAGCGCCCTCTTGCCGTCAGCCATCGCGCCCCACCGAGGGTCGCGGCCAAGCTGGTCGGCGATCAGCGAGTACGGCATCAGCACCACCCGCCACGGTGCGCATGTCCAGCCATACCAACGGATCGGGCCCGCGCCGACCCGACTGCAGGGCCTGGCTCGCAGGACACCGCAGACCGCTGGTGGCACATACGGCAGCGCCGCGAGACCAAGATCATGTCTCGCGGCGGCCGTGGTGTACGGGGCTGTGGCATCACCCGGCCCCGGCGATCACGTCGAACATGGACAGCTGATCCGGCGGGACGCGTGGCGGACGCGTGGCCACCAGCACGACCGGTTGCGGCGCGGCCGGGCCCGTGCGGCACGGGCACGGGCAGGACCAGATGCAGCGGCGGTCGGCGAGCCACACCATGGCCGCGTGGGTGCGGTGCCAGCCGATCGCGGTCCGGTGCGGGTGGTGGAACGGGTCAGGCAGGGCGAGTACCTGCCACTTGCGGTTGGTGATGGTGCACTCGTAGGACGGGAACGGCGCGTATCCGCGTGGGGGCTGGTGTGTGCAGGAGCGCTGGCCGCCGTGCTTGCAGTCGCCGCGTGCGCAGTTCCCGCACATGCCCCACTTGCACGCGCAGTCGTGGAAGTAGGCGGGTGTCTGCTTGTACGCCTGGCGCATGACCTTCGGCCAGACGTGCTCGCGGACCCACTCGGCCTCGGTCGGCGACATGGTGATCACATGCCCCACCCGTCCAGCTCGGCCCGCACGCGCGGCCACACGTCGTTCCAGCGGTCGGCGGTGTCGGCGATGCGCGCGGCGGCCTGGTCGCGCTCGCGCTCGGCCAGCTCGAGGCGCGCGGCGAGATCAACGATCTGGCTGTTGGCGTCAACGAGCGCCCAGGCCCACCGGTCCAGCTCGGTCTGCAGGGCGGACACTTGGGCCCGTGCCGAGTCGCGGTCGTCGCGCGCCTTCTTCAGGGCGGCGCTCGGCTGCTTGGCCTCACGCAGGCGATCGGCGGTCGGTTCTACATCGGCCGGTTCGACGACCGGCTTGATGTCGTTGCGGTCGCCGCGGTTCTCGACAGCCCACGTCTTCCGCTGGGCCGATGTGGGACCTTCGGGCGGGACACCGACCGCCAGGCGCAGCCTGACGAGCTCGTCAGGCGTGAGCTGCCGGGGCCCTTTGCGTGACCGGCCCACAGCCGCGCTCATGGCGCGCCCACCTCGCCCTCGGTCGCCCGCCGCCACGCCCGCAGCACCGTCATCGCCCGGTGATGAGTCACCCGCACCGACGCCGTGGTCATGCCGAGCGCGGCCGCGCTCTCGCTGACCGACAGGCCCTCGGCCCGCAGGCGGACAACCGCGCGCTGGGTCGGCTTCAGCCGACCCAATACCTTTGCCAGCTCGGCGAGCTCCTCTCGACCCTCGTGCAGCCGCTCCGGCGACACGTGGGTCGCCACCACGTGGGTCGCCACGTCGTCCAGGTCCGCCACCGGCGTCTCCGGCGGCTGGCCGCGGTACGCGTCGTACACCCGACACCGGACGATCACCCACACCCAGCCCAGGAAGTGCTCCACCGCGCGGGGCTCGAACTTCGGCAGTGAGCCGACGATGGACACGAGGGACTCCTGCACGACGTCGTCGACGGCGACGTCACCCCACCGAGGGATCCGCCGGGCGCAGTACCGACCGACCACCGGGCGCAGCCAGACCAGCAGCTCGGCCAGCGCCCGGTGGTCGCCGGCCACCGCGCGGTGCAGGATGTCCATGTCCAGATCGGTCACTCGCTCACCGCCAGC
Source organism: Actinophytocola sediminis (assembly GCF_054779715.1). Classification (NCBI taxonomy): domain Bacteria; kingdom Bacillati; phylum Actinomycetota; class Actinomycetes; order Pseudonocardiales; family Pseudonocardiaceae; genus Actinophytocola; species Actinophytocola sediminis. The sequence continues at coordinate 96,042 of NZ_BAAGXS010000002.1, forward strand.
TGCACCACGACGCCCGCGGCCACGAGCTCGTCGCGCCACTCGCGACACGCCCAGCACAGTTCCTCGCCGGCCAGCTCGTGCCGCGCCAGGCCGACGCTCGTGCCGTGCCACCTCAGGTCGATGTCGAACAGCGGCAGCGTCATCCGGCACCGCCCGCCCCTGCGGAGACCGAGGGGTACTCATCCCAGGTGCGGCCGTCCAACTGCCTGCCGGCCTTGCCCTTGCCGACCCTGGCCATCAGCCACGTGCCCGCGCCCGGCTGGTACTCGCGCGGGTCGACGACCGTGCCGTCCGGCTCCACCTGGGCGACCTGGCGGCGCCCGTGCACCTCGAGGTGCACCGCCTCCATGTGCGCGTCCTCGACCTCGTCGCCCTCGCCGTAGAGCGGGCCGATCGGCGCCCACGCGCCCCACTGCTTGAAGTGGAACGGCACCCTCGCGCCCACGCACTGGTCGCGCAGCGAGCGCGCCCAGGCCGGGTGCATCGGGCGAGCACCCGGACCGGACTCGCCGCCGGCCACCACCCAGTCGACTTTCGTGGTCCCTGGCACGCCGAGATCGGTCAGCACGTCGCCGCCGAGCGCTGCCGTGCGCTTCAGGTCGACGGGGCCGAGCAGCGGTTCGCAGGACAGCCACCGCACGGCGGCCGGGGTGTCCAGCAGGGTCTGGATCCGGAGGTTCGCCCTCTGCTGGTCTTCGACACTGACGCCGATCCAGACGTTCGGGAGCGGCCAGCGGAACGCGTGCTCGACTGTCCGGTTCTGCACCAGGTCGATCGCGCGGGAGTGGGCGTCGCTCCGGAAGTCCTCGCTGGACAGCAGGGACCGCATTCGCCCGTGTCGCTTGGTGAGGATCTGGAAGGTGTGCTGGGGCGCCTGGGACATCACCGCGAACACACGGGCGATGAACTCGTCCGGGACGTGGTCGTGGAACAGGTCGCTCTGGGAGTCCACGAAGATCATGCGCGGCTTGCGCCATGACAGTGGGAGGTCGAGCCGGGCCGGCAGCGTGCGCACCGCGCCGGTCCACATCAGACCGACACCCGGCCGGTACGCGGTCAGACCCTCGGCGGCCGCCTCGATCTTCGGGTTTGGGTTGTGCGCCAAGCGATGCACGGTCCGGATCGCGTAACAGTTGTCGCAGCCCGGAGACACCCTGGCGCACCCCAGCGTCGGCGACCAGGTGGCGTCCGTCCACTCGATACCGCTGCGGTCAGCCACCGGACATCCCCGGCGCCTCCCGGGTGGACAGACGGAACTCGCCGATCGCCTCACCGCCGGGCAGCACCCAGTGCTCGTTCAGCGGGATCTCGACCGGCTCACCCTCGGCGACGATCATGCCGTCGTCGGGCGCGACCAGCGGGACCCAGGTCAGCACGAACTCTTCGTCGGCCGCGCACCGCAGCCTGATCGCCTCGGCCGCCCTGCCGATCATCTCTTCCGTCACGCCGTGATCCGCCATGCCATCCGCTCCTCGTCCGTGACAGGCCGGCGCACCAGCCCGTTGATGTGGTCCCCGTCGTGCAGTTCGCCGCGCTCGCAGCGCAAGATGTCGTCCAAGCAGCTGATCAGCGCGAAGCACTGCCGGTCGGTGCTGCCCGGGTAGTCCTCGACCTCGGCCAGGCCGCCGGCGGGCGTCAGGCGAACCCAGGCGTCCTGCCGGCGCCACACCGGCACGTCGGCCGGGTTCTCGTGCGACCAGACGTGCCAGCCCCGGGCACGCGCCTCGGCCGGGTGCTCGGTGATCCACCGGTGACACGGCCTGCACAAGTGCATCCCGTTCTGCGGGCTCCACGCGCCGCCCTGGCCGTCGCGCTGCCGGTGGTGCCAGTCCAGCGCCCGGCGTGCCCCGCACGGGCCCTCGCACAGCCGGCCCGACCGCGCGTACACCGCCTGCCGGGCCGCCCGCTCGACTGCGCGCAGACCCGGCTTGGTCGCCCGCGCCCGCAGCCCGGCCGACCGACGCGCCAGGTTCTTCCGTCGCTTCAGCGGGTCACCAGAGCGCAGGACGGTGCGCCGGTGCGACATCGGCGAACGCTTCACGGCCGCCACCCCCGCCGAGCCGGTCGACGAAACCGGGCGCGGGCGCGCGGGTGAGGGTCGTTCCAGCTGTTGCACTGCGGGTCATCGACGTACTGGCAGCACCTCAGGGAGCGGTGGCAGCGCCAGCGGGCGAGCAGGCGGCGCCTCACCGGGCCCGCCTCATCGCGACACGGTGCGGCCAGCGGGCGCCGGGGTCGGTCTCCCGCAGCACCGCCGCCGAGCTGGGCAGCCCCCAGCTCTCGCGCTGCGGGGCGAGCAGCGCGCTGATCGCCGACGCCCGGTGCTCCATCCACAGCTGGCGCGCGAACGCCGCGCCCATCACCACGATCGGCGACTCGTCGGCGTGCCACCCGCACGAACAGGCCACGTCGTGCCGGGTGTACCGGCGGTACCAGCCCTGCACCCGTAGTTCCGAGGACGTGATCCGGGCCGCGTGCGACCGGATCGGCGCGATCCGGTCGACGTCGACCAACGTGGTGACCACGTCACCCAGGCGCCACTCACGCGCCGGCAGATCCGTGCACGGCTCGACGACCACGCGGCCGCCATCCGGGCTCCGCGGCTGGCCGTCGTGATGACGATGGTCGATGCGCAGGTGCTGGATCTGCCAGCCGCCGCCCGAGCATTGGCACCCGTCCGGGCAGTCCTCCAGCCGGTCCCCGAGCGCCAACTCGCGCGCGTACTTCGGCACGCGTACCCACGTCGTCACCGGACTCGCCCCCTTGCCCGCTCACGGTCGGCCAGCTCGTAGCCCGGGAGGTCGATGTCCCACAGCTGCAGGCGGCCCTTGGCAGGGACCGGGTCGGCGAGCGGCTCGACGTCGCGCAGCCGCCAGTGGTGCTGACCGATCGCCGCGAACGCCCCGCACCGGCAGCGCGCGGAGTCACCGATGCTGCAGATGCCGGCCAGGTTGACCACCGCGACGACCGCGCCCGTGACGAGCAGGTCGCGGCGCTCGGTCACCTGGGCGTCCATCGACGCCAGCACGCCCTTGTCGACCAGGACCTCCCGCACCGCACGGGCGTAGGCCGGGTCCCACTTGCCGGCATGGATCGCCAGCAGGCCGCGGTGAGAAGTCGCCCAGGTGCGGTTCTCCTCGGCCTTGTAGCCGGTCGCGATGGCCCACGCCATCGGCTGGCGAATCGTCAGCGCCTTCACGACGCACCGCCGTTGGCCAGCTCGAGCAGGACGTCGGCGTGGCACGGGTCATCCGGGCCGCACCAGCAGGCGACGTCCTTGCCGGCCAGGTCGCCGAGGTGCTCGCGGATCCACTTCCGGCTCAGCAGGCGACCCTTCACCTGGAAGGCGTCCGGGTAGTCCCCGCTCCCCCTGACCCAGGCGCGGAAGTGAGACACGACCGCCCGCTGCGGGTTCTCGTACCCCGCCTCCACCGCGTCGGCGACCGAGAACGGGTTGCCGAACCGCGTCGTCCGGTCCACCGCGACCGCGCCGGCCGGCATCCGCCACCCCCGGGTACGGCGACGCTGGATCCGGGCCGGGGTCACAGGTAGCCGCACTTCAGGCTCGTGCCGTAGCAGTTGACCTGGTGGTGTCGGTGCTCGGTCATGTGGCATTTGAGGGTGCCGTCCTTCTTGTAGCAGGCGACGCCGTCGACATGCGCGTGCTCGGTTTTGGCGCAGGCGAGGAGGATCCGGTAGCAGCCGGGGACGTGGTTGTGTCGCTGGTCCGCGTAGGGATCGGGCTTCGGCGGGTCGGACTTCTTCGCCATCACAGGCCCCCCTCGGCGACCAGCACGCAGTCGACGCCGTCCGGGTGCTCGGGGTGCCGCGCCTCGGTGCAGTGCTCACAGCACAGCTCGGCCGGCGGCTCGCAGGTGGCGGTGTGGAGGTCGCAGCACACGGCGGCCCCGGTCCGGATCCGCTGCAGGACGCCGGCAAGCTGCTCAGGGGCCACCAGGCAGTCGCGCGCCTTGGTGCCCTCCTGGGGGCCGACCACGCCGAGCTGCTCGAGGTGGTCCATCAGCCGGGCAGCCTTGGCGAACCCCACCCACAGCTTGCGCTGCAGCATCGACGTCGACGCGAACTGCGACGCCACCACCAGCTCGGCCGCCTGCGCCAGCAGCTCCAGGTCGTCCAGTGGGGTCGGGTCGTCGGGCACCTTGATCAGGCCGTGCTCGACGGCCAGGTCGGTCTGCATGTCGGCGACCGTGGCCACGATGTTCTCGGCGGCCAGCGGGTCGTGCTCGTCGGTCCGCGCGTTCAGGTCCTCGGCCAGGTTGCCGGCGTGGCCGATCAGGACGCCGCGACCGTGGCGCAGCTTGTCGCCCGCCGAGCCGGCGTTGATCGGGAACGCGAGCTGGGCCGATTTGGCCACCGCGGCGAACTCGGCGATCGACTCGCGCCACAGGCCGTGGCGCTTCACCACCGCGGCGAACTCTTCGACATCGTGGCCCCTGGTGACCAGCACGCGGTCGTCGTCCTCCGACAGCTCGACGTCCAGGTGGCTCAGCTCGTGGTCGACCAGCGCGACGCGCTGCCGCTCGGTCATCCCGACCCACGGGCCGTGGGCGATCTCGACGACGAAGAAGTCGGCCGGCTCGTCACCGAGCCGGTCGGCGTGCTCCAGGCCGACCAGGGCGGCGTACAGGCCACTGATCTTGCGGGCCTTGCCGAGCACCACCCGGCCACGGGACTTCGCTGGCGGATCACGGAACAGGTACCGGATCGTGACGTCGGTGCGGTTGAGATCCTTGTGGTGCTTGACGATCAGCCCGTCGGCGATCTTCGCCACCTCGGGAGCGCGCCAGTACTCAGTCCTGGCCAAGGGTCAGCCCTCCATCTCGACGGTCACCGCGCGCTGCGCCTCGGCCAACGGCTGCACCGGCCACGCCCGCACCTCGGCGTCCGTCCGGGACAACCGCGGGTCCAGCGAGGGTGCGGTCAGCACCAACCACGGGTGCGACGAGCGGTTCGTCCGCACCACCCGCCGGGCCGTCGGCGAGGCAGGGTCGTCGGCCGGGTGGACCCGGACCGTCAGCACCGGGTCCATCACCGGGCACCACCCGACGTCGACTCCGGTGCGTCGGCTCCGGCGTCGGGCGACTCGGCGACCAGGTCCTCGGCGCGCTCGGCGGCGGCCAGCAGCGCCAGGCCGAGCGCGCGGGCGTTCACCGCGCCCAGCTCGCCGCGGTCGCAGACCACGACCGGACCGACCTCGTCCACGTAGGCCTCGACCGTCGACGACCACCGATCCTCACCGGACACCCGCCACACGAACGTCTCGTTGTCGTGCGCCTCGTCGGGCGCCGGCAGCTCGACGATCCGCCGGCCGCGCACCACGCCGGAGATCGCCTCGTACACCAACACCCGCTTGGCCGGCTGGCCGTCGACCACCATGCGATCCAGACCCAGGTACAGCCCCACGGTCACCGACTCGATCGCCGCCACACCGTCGTCGATCATCGCCTCGGTCACGTCGTCGGTGAAGTGCTCACGCTCAGCCACGGGGACCACCTCCGGTTGCCGTCGACACCATCAGGTAGGCCAGCGCGTACATGCCGACCCCGGCCACCGCGACCACAGCCACGGCAGCCAGGACGAACACCACGCGACGGGTCCCGCGCAGGGTCCGAGGGATCGCCGACAGCACCAGCAGACGCAGCGCCTCCCGGCGCGCCGCCGCGCTCACCTGGGCACCTCGCCCTTGATCCACCGGTCCACATCAGACCTGCGGGCGTACCATCTGCCGTTCTCGCCGGTCGGCTGCGAACCGACGATCTCGCCACTCATCAGCAGCTTCAGCGCCGTCTTCTCGTGGAGCAGCGCGTACTCGGCGACGTCCTTCGTCGTCAGCCAGCTCTCGGCCATCTCGTCGCGTTCCCGCCGGCAGGCCTCGAGCGCGGCGATCGCGCGCACCGCCTCGCCGTGCTCGATCTCGGCGCGTTGCAACGCGACCACCAGGTCGTCATAGATTCGGCGCGACACCAGGTGCCGGGCGTGCGCCAGCTCCGCCAGCCGCACCGCCTCGGCGACCGCCCGGTCCCGGGCGGCGGTCAGGTCGGCCACCTCCCGGTCGCGGGAGGTGAGCAGCGCGACGTCGAGCGCGCCCTCGGCCAGCTGCCGGTGCCACTGGGCCTCGGCGACCAGCCAGCGGGCGTCCGCTTCGCGCTCGGTCATCTCCACCAGGTGCCGCTCGCGGTCGGCGACGGTCAGCGGGCGCCGGTCCGGCAACGCGGTGCTCTCCCGCTCGGCAACCGGCCCGGCGACGTCCCGCTGGACGACCGGGAGGTGCACATCGCGGTGCGCCACGACCACGGCCTGACCGCAGGTGCGCAGCAGAGCAGCGACCGCCTCGGCGATCACCACCGACCGATGCCGACCGCCCGCGCACCCGACCGACACCGCGACACCGACACCGACACCCACCAGGTTCGCCGCCAGCGTCGCCACCGCGCGGACCACCTGGTCCACGCCCCGGGTCGCGTGGACCCTCTCCTGCACGGCCTCGTCGTGACCGGTCAGCTCCCGCAGCGCCGGGTCGATGTGCGGGTCCAACAGACCCTCGCGCACGTCGACCGCCACCGAGTCGGCCGGCGGGCCGCCGTGGCGGTACCCGAACGACGTGATCGTGATCGTGTCCCGTACGGCCACCGACCGGGATGGGGACCGCAGCCACGCGATCAGCTGGTCCCGCTTGGCCGAAGCGGTGATCTCGCCGGCCGAGGTCCGCGCCGACCGAATCGCGCCCCCGTGCGCGAACCGGACCACAGCCTCATACCCCGGCTTGGTGATCGTGACCTCCCCGTCGGCCTCCGACCACGACCAGCCCTGCCTGACCGCGAACTCGCGCACGTAGTCCTGTGTCCTCATCACGCCACCGCCTGACCGGCCTCGCGGACCGGGCGCGTCCGCCACCGGCGATCCGCCGGGGTGCGGTAGGTGACCAGGCCCTCGTGCACGCGCGGACGCCGGCGGGCCGGCGACTCGTCGTGGCCGAGGTGGACACCGGCGCGGCAGGCCAGAGCCAGCCGGGCGGCGACCTGCCGGGCCGCCTCGCGGGCCAACTCCAGGGACACCGCCATGTCGCTCGCGGTGTCCGCCGCCGGCCGGTCGCGCCGGTCGTCGTACAGCGACGCGTCGCCGGCCAGCGGACCGGACGCGTACACGCTCACCTGGTGCAGCACCTGGTCCAGGTGGGACATCGCCCCCGCCAGGTTCGACACCGCGCGGAACAGTGCCGGGCCCGGGTGCTCCAGCCGCGGCGACCACGTCGCGTTGGCCAGGTAACGGGTCAGGCGCTCCACCGCCTCGGCCGCACCCGACAGCGAGTCGTCGGTGTGCGGGCCGTCGTACGGCCAGTACTGCTCCACCGCATCACGGGCGATGACTGGTGGCACACGACCACTCCTGGTCTCGATCATCATCAGCCCCAGCCCTTCGCGGCCGCGAGCGCCGCCACGGTCGGCACGGCGGGCTGCACCAGCACCACCGGCAGGCAACTGCGGGAGCGCTTCGGTGGCTTGGGCGGGCGCGGCAGGCCGTGCGCCTTGGCGTACTTCTTGTCGTGCTTGCTGATCGCCCGCTGCATCGCGCGGGAGTCCCACGCCGGCGCCTTCTTCTTCGCCATCACCGACCGCCCGCCCGGCACAGCGTCGCGGCGGCCGCGGCCTGGATCGAGCCGGCGTCACGGTGGGAGTAGCCCAACGCGCGCAGGTCGGCGATCGCGGTGAGCATGTCCGTGGCACACGTGTCGTAACCGCGCCCGATCAGGCTTTCCCACGGGGTGACGTCGACGCCGCGGTTGTCGAGCCGGTCGAGGTAGTCCACCTCCGAGCTGGTCGCTTCCAGGAACGACTCCTCCGCCCCCAGCGGCGCCCCCAGTGGCGGCGTGCTGTCCAGCTGGTCCGTCGACGGATCCACCGCCGCCGTCAGGTTCAGCGCCGATCCCGCCGCGCCCGGCACCGACCCGCCGTCTTCGCCCGACACCAGGCCGAGGACGACGACCAGCGCCAGCGTCACCACCGCACCGATCACCGCCCACCGGCGGTTACTCTTGGACTCGATCATTCAGGACTCCTTGGGTTCTCTGGTGGTCACGCGGGTCGGCGGGGAAAGCGCCGGCCCGCACTTCTCTTTCTTGATCACTCGCCCTGCTCGAGCTGCTCCCGCAGGTCATCCACCACCGGCTGAGCAGGGGCGTCCTGCACCCGCGCGCGCCGAGCCGCCTCGCGAATCACTCGCTGGACTTCCGGGTCATCCGGGTCGATCACGGTCACGCCGCGCGCACCCGTTTCGGCGCCTGGCCCATCACCCAGCGGTCCAGGTCCTCGACCTTGAACCGCCAGCAGGCACTCGACTTGCGCTGAAACCCGCGCAGGCCCTTGGTCGGGTCACGGTCGAACTGGACGGCCGCGCGGCGGACGGTCTCCCGGTGGCGACCCGTGTACTCCGCCGCCTGGTCGAGGGTCAGCCAGCCCGTCGGGGCGCTCACTGACTCGGCCTCGCCTCGGTGTCCCGCCTGGGCCCCTTGGGGGGCGACGGCGGGGCCTTGGGCTTGTCGGCCGGACGGGTGTCCTGTGGTCGCTCCTGGTCGTCGCGCTCCGTCGGCCGGGGCTGTCCACTTCTGTCCAGTACGTCCTCGACGGTCCAGCCCAGCGCGTTGGCGATCTTGGCCGCGTTGGCCAGCGAGCAGGCGGTTGGTCGGCCGACGACGTTGGTCACGTTCGTCAGCGTTCGAGCTCGGATGCCTGCCTTGTTCGCGAACTCAGCCCGGGTGAGACCCATCCGCGCGTAGGCCTCGCGGATGGCCCTTCCTCGCACCCGTAGTGGGGTCACCTCTTCCATGACGAACATCATGCCCACAAATGCCCATCAATGTCAACAAATGCCAGTCACTTGCCGTATTGGTCAACGTCAGGCACTATTGGTCACATGAGGGCAATGCACACGAGAGCACAGCGACGCTCGCGTAAGCACACGAGCGCCCGCAATGGCCATTTGGCGACCACCGCCGACGTCGCCCACTGTGTCCCCATGGGCACAGTGAGGCATCCACTGGTACGGAAGTACCTACGGGCGGCGCGCAACGAGCGCGACATGACCCAGAAAGACGTCGCTGATGCCGTCGGGGCCGTGCGCAACACCATCGGGAAACTCGAGACCGGCATCGCCATCGACGAAGGCATCGAAGCGGCCGTCGAGAAACTGTTCGGCTGGCCCATCGGCAGCCTGGACCGACTTCGGGCCGGACAGGAACTGATCATCCCGTCCGCTCCCGAGCGCGGAATCCAGGTGCGCAACGACGACGAACGCCGCTTCGCCGAATTCATGATCGACGCCGAGTACACCGCCGAGGAGATCAACGAACACCTACAGCTACGCAGGGAGTACAAGCGGAAGCAGAACGAAATCCGCATAGTCCACCAGGGTGATTCGGCCACGAAATGAGACTCGATCGGGTTACAAATCACCGGCATATGCACGTGCACACGCCAGCATGCCGGAATGCGCGACGTCATTTACGCGGTCGTAGCGCTTGCGTTGGGGGCAGCAGTGATCCTGCAGGCCCGAACAACCAAGAGACTCAAGGCCCAGATCCGGGAGTCTGCACGCAAGCGGGCGGCTGCACACAACGAGCTCAAGAAGATGATCCAGAACGGCGCCGAGGACAGCGACGCCCCGAACGACCACCGGCGTCGACACCTACGAATCGTGCCAGCAGTAGCGACGCTCGTAGGCGTAGCAACGGCGCTGATCAGTTGGGCAAAGACGCACCCAGCCCCGGCCGCCGCCACAGTGGCCGCGGCCAGCGGGATCGCGCTCGCAGCGCTGCTGTCCACCAACCAGCCGGCCGACAACGCGATGCCCAGCCCGCCGCCGGCGTCACCCCATCGGTCGATCACACCGGCGCCACCGCCTGGGCCGTCCTCGGCGCCCACGCCGGTTCGACCGCCGGTCAACACCACCAGCGCGCGGTCGACCAGGACGCCGCCCGTCAGCCCTGGCCCGGTCGACCGTGGTCTGCCTACCACCTCACCGTCAGGTGGCGGAGCCACGTCGACCACCAGGCCGACGAGCAGCAACGCGCCGACCAGCTCGACCACCACCACGTCGACGACCACGGGCACCAGCAGCGCCTGCCTGATCGCGATCGAGGTCCCATGGATCCTCGACCTCTGCGTCGGTGGCCACGAGCCCGTCTAACCCAGCAGGGAGGCCGCCATGGCATGGGCTGACCCGCTCCCCGGCGGGGGATACCGAGCCGGCTATCGGGACTCCGGCGGGAAGAAGTGTTACGTCAAGGACGCTGACGGTCGCACCGTCAATTACAGCCGCAAGACCGATGCTCGGCATGCCGGCGCCGAAAAAGAATCCTCCGCCAGGCGGCGGGCGGCGGCCGCGGCCGGCGCGTTGCCCGCGACCATCAAGTGGGGCGAGTGGTGGGACCTGCTGTCCGCGAAACGCACGTTCCCTGACAGCGACACCGCCGCCACCGAGCGGAACATTGTCGCCGTGTACCTCCGGCCGAAGTGGGGTTCCGTTCCCCTCAACAAGATCACGTTCCAGAAGCTCGACGAGTGGGTAAACGAAGGCGAACTTCGTGTGCGCATTGGAATGTCCCCCGGGTACGTACACCGGATCTTCTCGGTGTTCAACGTATCGATCAAGGCCGCACTGACAGAGGGAGTTCTCGAAGCGTCACCCTGCGCGGGCATCAAGCTTCCGAAGCGGCCCAAGAAGCCCAAGCCCTACCTGTCGCCCACCACCGCGACCGCCTACCGCGAGACTGGCAAGTTACGTGCCGACGTCGCCGACGCGATCGACTACACCCTCGAGACCGGCCTGCGGCCAAGCGAACTGGCCGGCCTGCACGCCGACAGACTCGACCTCGAGCGCGGTTGGATGCTCGTAGCGGAAGTGTTCGTCCCGGGTCGGCGGATCATCAGGTCGTACCCCAAGGATGAGGATGTCCGGATGGTCCCCCTGACCGACAAGGCAATCGAGATCGCGAAGCGACGCCTTCATGGACGCGACCTTGGCGCCGGATGCAACGTGCCGCACAGCGACGGTTCATCCTGTAACAGCACCGTCGTGTTTCTCACCGAACGCCGGCGCATCATGCACCCGGACACGATCGCGTACCACATGAAGAACGCTGCCGAGCGCGCCGGAATCGAGCGACGGAGCCCGTACACCGGGCGCCGTGGATTCGCCACACGGGCCGCCGAGGGCGGGCTGGACGCCTTTCAGATCGCCGAGATCCTCGGTCACGCCACGCTCACCCAGGCGCAGGAGTACGTGCAGCAGACGCCAGCCGCGCGGGTGAAGTTGTCCGCAGCCCTCAGCCAGTACCCGCAGCTGGTGATGCTCGACGGCGGCCTGGGGCAGAACCAAGATCATGGGGCAACCGATGGGGCAGCCTTGAAAAAACAGCCGCCGAGAGGCGCCGTGATCCAGTCCGTCCGAAACGCCACCTGACCAGTGCACATGTAACGACTCGCCGCAATCCGCCGATATCCTCAGCAATCGACAAACATGCAGGTCGCGCGCTCCACCGAACATAGTTGTGGTGGGCCGAGATCGGCTCATCGAAGGACACCACCGGGAACTGCCGACGCAGCACGTCGCACACCAGCCGCAACATCACCGCCCGGTTGCGCCGCGCATAGTCCTGGGCCCAGTACAGGTCATGCCGGTACGCGGCCATCTGCGGCGTGCCGGCCAGGAACACCGCGAGGTCCGGGTCCGGCAGCGAGCTGTTGTGCGCGAGCCCCTGCGCCACCTCGATGTGGTGCTGGGCAAGGATGTTCCCGATCCCGCGCGAGCCGGAGTGCAGCATCACCCAGACCTGCCCCTGCGTGTCGAGGCAGATCTCAATGAAGTGGTTGCCCCCGCCCAGCGTGCCCATCTGGTGCAGGGCACGGCCGGCGGTGGCCCGAACGGTCGGCGTCAACTCCTCGAACTGGCGCCAGAAGGCATCCCAGTCACCGGCATCCCGGGTAGTGAACGCCGTCGTCTTGTGCTGGCCGCGCCCCACCGGGACCACACGCTCCACAGTGGACCGCAGCCGGCTCAGGTCGCTCGGCAGGTCCTCAGCGCGCAACGACGTCCGGACCGCGGTCATGCCGCAACCGATGTCAACGCCGACCGCCGCCGGCGACACCGCATCACGCATGGCGATCACCGAGCCGACGGTCGCGCCCTTGCCGTAATGCACATCCGGCATCACGGCAACGTGCTTGAACGTCCACGGCAGGGCCGAGATATTGCGCAGTTGCCGCATCGCCTCCGGCTCGACCGACTCGGGTCGAGTCCACAGCCGAATATCAACGTGCTGGCCGGAAACCGTCGTGGATGGCATGGTTCCACCCTAGAAGCGAACTCAAATCATATATCCGTGTTTCCAGATCGCCTTCGACGGACCGCCGATCAGTCCCACCTCGGTCAGGAACTCGACCACCTTCTCCGACATCCACCGGCGATGCTCCTGGTGATGCGGGTTCGCCAACGCCACTCGACGCCCTTCGCGCGGATCGATACCCACGGCCGCGTAGACCTTCGGGTGCACCATGCAGTCCACGACCGCGTAGGCCGTCACCGCGGTGACCAACCGGTAGAACTCCAGCCGAACGCGCCCGACACCCGCCAACCCGCGCACGACCTCCTCGCGGGCGAACCGCACGTGCCGAGCCTCCTCGATCACGTGGATCCGATTCACCATCCGGATCATCGGCTGGATCTCCGGGTCATCCATCATCGACCGCTGCACCCGGTCGGTTGTCTCCTCGGCGACCAGCACCGAGGCGAACATAGGCGGCCCGCCGGCAACCCCGCCGAAGACCCGGCCCAACGCCCGGACCACCCTGTTCGGCCCGTATGCCGGAGCACCGGTCTTCTTGACCGCCTTGGCGAACATGATCGAGTGCCGGGTCTCGTCCCCCAACTCCGTCAGCGCGTACTGCGCGTGCGCGGTCGTCGGGTCGAGGTCATAGATGTAGCGCGCCAACAACTGCATCAGCACGATCTCGAACCACAACCCCACGCTGGCCATGCTCGCGATCTCGTGCTTCGACAACTCGATCCGCTGCTCCGGCGTGAGCCGCTCCCACAACTCCGTGCCATACAACGACACCCGCTCCAGCGGCATGAACGCCTTGCCCTCGGCCAGTGGCGCCGCCCAGTCGATGTCGACATCGGGCGCGTAGGAGTTCCGCACGGACGAGTCGAGCAGCCGCTCGGCGGTGACCTCTCGATCCTTCGGTTGCCGTACGCGAGCCATCGTGGACCACCATCCCCGGAGTTAGTGTTACTTCGCGTAACAGTTACCTCCGGTCAGAGTCCCCCGTCGGCTCGTCGGTGTCAAGGTCCGGTCGCACCAGATCACCGATCAGCTGCACGATCTCCCTGGTCACCGGCCGCAGCAGGCGCAGCCGGGACAGGCCGATCACGCGGTCGATGAGGGGCACGGTGCGGTCGACGAGCAGTCTGGTCCGCCGGCACCCCGCCGACCGGTCGTGCACCCAGAACAGCACAACCCCCATCTCGTACAGCCACAACAACTCCGGCAGCTCCGGACGCAACTCCGTGTCCACCTTCACCGTCGAGCCGTCGAGTACCCGTCGGTGCAACGCGATCTGCGCCTCCCGCGCCGGACTCGACTCGGTGGAGAACGGACTCAACGGACTGTCCGGATCAGCGGCGTTGACGAAGAACTGCTTGCCGAACTCGTGATACGGCTCGGCCACGTCGATCCACCCGTGCATCACCGCCCGCAGCCGGGGCGCGAACTCCCGCTCGGTTCGCAACGCCTCCTCGCAGGCCCGTTCGTGTAGCTCCGTGATCCGGTCGTAGAACCCCTGGACCAACTGCTCCTTCGAGCTGAAGTAGTAGTAGGCGTTACCGACCGAGACCCCGGCCTCCTTCGCGATGGCCCGCATGGTGGTTTTCGCGTACCCGTTCTCCTGGAACAACCGCAACGCCGTCTCGACGATCAGCGTCCGCGTCGCCTCGCTCTTCGGCGTCCTGGCGGCCTCGCTGACCGGGACGTTGTGAGATTCCACCACGAATTCACGTTATGCCATGCCCACCACCGACGGGCCGATTTCCCGCCGACCCGGGGGTGGTCAACTTCGCCTCGCGCGGTGTTCACTCTGACAACACCTGTTCGTGGTCACGGTATGCCAGCGTGGCGCGCCGACCCTGGAGGTAGCCACATGACCCGTACCCGCCCGCTCCTGGCACTGGCCCCGGCGCTGGCCCTGGCGGCCGGCGTCCTCGCCGCTCCGGTGGCCGAGGCCGACCGCGGCCTGCCCGAGGTCCGGTTCGCCACCTTCAACGCCTCCCTCAACCGGGGCGCCGCCGGCCAACTCGTCACCGATCTGTCCACACCGGACAACCCGCAGGCCAGCGAGGTCGCCGAGGTCATCCAGCGCAACCGCCCGGACGTGCTGCTGATCAACGAGTTCGACTACGTGCCGGACAACACCGCCGCCGACCTGTTCCGCGAGAACTACCTCGAACACGGCCAGCACGGCGCCCGCCCCATCGACTACCCGTACGCCTTCGTCGCGCCGTCGAACACCGGCGTACCGACCGGGTTCGACCTCAACCGCGACGGCCAGGTCGGCACCGGCGACGACGCCCACGGCTTCGGCCTGTTCGAGGGCCAGTACGGCATGCTCGTGCTCTCCAAGTACCCGATCGACGAACGCGCCGTCCGCACGTTCCAGACCTTCCGCTGGGCCGACATGCCGGGCGCGCTGCTGCCCGACGACCCGGCCACCCCCACCGCCGGCGACTGGTACTCCCCGGAGATCCTCGACGTACTGCGCCTGTCCTCCAAGTCGCACTGGGACGTGCCGATCAGGATCGGCCGGTCGGCCGTGCACTTCCTGGTCTCGCACCCCACCCCGCCCACCTTCGACGGGCCGGAGGACCGCAACGGCACCCGCAACCACGACGAGATCCGCTTCTGGGCCGACTACGTCACCCCGGGCAGGAACCACTACGTCTACGACGACACCGGCCGCCGCGGCGGCCTGCGGGCCGGCGAGCGGTTCGTGGTCGCCGGCGACAACAACTCCGACCCCAACGACGGCGACAGCGTGCCCGGTGCGATCCAGCGGTTACTCGACGCCCCGCGCGTGCTCGACACCTGGCCAGGCAGCCTCGGCGGCCACCGCGCGGCCAGCGAGCAGGGCGGTGCCAACGCCGACCACGAGACGGCCCCGTACTTCGACACCGCCGACTTCAACGACCAGGCGCCGGGCAACCTGCGGGTGGACTACGTGCTGCCGTCGCGGGGTCTCATCCCGACCGGCGGCGCGGTCTTCTGGCCGACCGCGGACTCCCCACTCGCCCGACTCAACGACGCCTCCGACCATCACCTCGTACGGGTGGACGTCCGGGTGCCTCGACACTGACGGTAACCGATATGCCACGTGCCGTCGGTGTCGAATGCCCAATCGGGCGACGCATCGGCTCCGCTGGGTAGCAACTTCACCGAACGTGTATTTGCGCCCCCCGCGCGCGCTCTCTTGGTGTGACCCACAACCCACGGGGCATCAGGAGGCACCGATGTTGTGCACTGTCGAGCCGGAGTCAGCGCTCACCGGCTACGAGGTCGAGCTCGCCACACTGCCTCCGGCCTGGACCAGTCCGGTCACTCGGGGCAACGTCGACGTCGTCGCCGCGGCCGCCTCCGCGGGCGACACCGCGGCCACCGACGAACTGCTCGCCTACCTCCGGCCGATCATGGTCCGCTACTGCCGGGGCAAGCTGGGTCGGGTCCGCCCGATGAACTCGCCGGACGACGTCGCCCAGGAGGTGTGCATCGCGGTGTTCCGCGCGCTGCCCACCTACCGCCACCTCGGCCGGCCGTTCCTGTCGTTCGTGTTCGGTGTGGCCGCCCACAAGGTCGCCGACGTCCATCGCGCCGCCGCCAGAGACCGTTCGCTGCCCACCGCCGAGACCCCGGACCTGCCCGACATCGAGGAGAGCCCGGAGGAGATCGCCCTACGCCGTGAGCTGGTGGAACACACCGGCGGTCTGCTGCGCACGCTGCTCCCCCGGCAACGGGAGATCCTGATCATGCGCGTCGTGCTTGGCATGACCGCCCAGGAGACCGCCGCGGCGGTCGGCACCACGCCGGACGCGGTGCGGGTCGCCCAGCACCGGGCGCTGAGCCGGCTGCGGCGCACCGTCGTGCGCTGACCGGCCAACCGCCTCACCGCGGTCGCCGACCGATCGGCGACCACGGCGCTCCTGCCACCACGAGTCCACCTCGACGATGACCGGCCCGAGCGCCATCACCAACAGCAGCCCGAACGCCAGCACCCCGCCGGTCCACACCAGAATCGCCTGCAGCATCTCGCACCCCGTCCCTCGGTGAATGTTCTGGTCACAGCCTCTCCCCGGGACCCCACCAAGCGGATCGGTCGAACAGACCGAAGCCACCGGCCGGCCATCGGCCGATCGGCCGACCCCCTCCCGCCGGATGACCGAGGTGCCGCGCGGGCGCGTCCAATACCGTGCCCGCATGACACCGATTCCGGTGCCGCACCGGTGGCTGGCCGCGATCCTGGGCATCGCGTTCGTGCTCGACGGGTTGCTCACCGTCGATGCCGTCGGCCTGACCGGTCAGCGGGACCTGCTGGCGCTACCCGGCTCCGCCGCGCTGGCGCTCTGCGCCTACTACGGGCTCACCCGGCCGGTGGCCGGCGCGTTACTCGGTGTGGTGACGCTGACGCTCTCGACGCTGTTCATCCGGCTGGACAACACGTTCGTCGCCTCGATCGGGCTGGACCACATCTCCCTCACCGAGATGGTCGCCGGCACCGTGCTCACCGTGCTCGTGATCTGGCGGGCCCCACCGAGCGCGGCGTTCGGGTGCACCAGCGCGCTGGTCATCACCTGCCTGTCGGCGATCATCCTGCGCGACAGCCGCTACTCGCCGTCCTCGGACCTGCGGCCCTACAGCGGCGGCACCGACCTCGCCATGACCGCGATGCTCGGCTTGGCCCTGTTGATCGCCAGCATCGCCACCGGCATCTACCTGCGGCGTTCCGGCAGGCAGCGGATCGAGACCCCGTTGAGCGCGCTGATCCGCAACCAGTGGCCGCTCGCCGCCGGGCTCGCCGTGGTCGGGCTGGTCACCGAGAGCACCGTCATCGGCGTGCTCAGCGGCGCGATCGCCGGCGTGTGCGCGTTCTTCGCGCCGAGGTACCCGCTGCGCAACGCGCTGATCGCGAGCGGCGCGATCGGGGTGATATCGCTGTTCACCCAGACGCAGGGCAGCGGGACAGTCTTCTCGTTCACCGGCTTCGCGGCCAGCATGGCGCTGATCGCGTACCTGGTCCGGCTGCGTCCGCCCCGCATGGCGTTCCTGGGGACCGGCGCGCTGGTCGTGGCCAACGTGTTCGCTCTGCGGATCGGCACGCAGACCGCCATGTCGGACTCGACCCCGCTCCTGTTCCTGCTGGTCCTGCTCGGCGTGGCGATCGTGACCGGCTGGTACTTCCGCGCCCGCGACCGCGAGCGCAACCAGACCGTGCGCGCCGCGGTCACCTCCGCCCAGCAGGGCGAGCGGATGGCGTTGGCCAGGGAGCTGCACGACGTGGTCGCCCACCACGTCACCGGGATCGTCGTGCAGGCACAGGCCGCGCTGCTGGTGGCCGAGAAGAACCCCGCCGTCGCGCTGACCTCGCTGGCCAAGATCGAGCGCAGCGGCACCGAGGCGCTCACCGCCATGCGCACGCTGGTCGGCGGTCTGCGTGACGGCACGGCGGGCTACGCCGCGGTCAGCGAGGCCACTACCGACCTGCGGGCAGACCTGACCTCGCTGGTCGAGCACGCCGTCGGCCCACCGGTCACCCTCGAGCTCGACCTGCCGACGGCGGTGCCGCCCGAGGTCGGCCGCTCGGTGCTGCGGCTCGCGCAGGAGTCGCTGACCAATGTCGGCAAGCACGCGCCGGACGCCACCGACGTGCGGCTACGGGTGGCCAGCGTCGGCGACCAGTTGCACATCCGGGTCACCGACAACGGCTCGGCCCGCCCGGTCAACCCGGTCGGCGGTTCGGGCGGCTACGGTCTGGTCGGCATGCGGGAACGGGTGGAACTGCTCGGCGGTCGCTTCGTGGCCGGGCCGAGTGGCTACGTCGGGTGGTCGGTCGAGGCATGGCTGCCGCTCGGCACGTACCGGGGGAACGAATGATCAGGGTGTTGATCGCCGACGACCAGGAGATGGTGCGCGCCGGGTTCCGGATGATTCTGGAGACCCAGGACGACATCGAGGTCGTCGCCGACGTGCCGGACGGGGTGTCGGCGGTGGCCAGGGCGCGGGAGTTACGCCCGGACGTGTGCCTGCTGGACATCCGGATGCCGGGCATGGACGGCCTCGAGGTCACCCGGACCCTCGCCGGGCCCGGGGTGACCGACCCGCTCAAGGTCGTCGTGGTCACCACGTTCGACCTCGACGAGTACGTGCACGCCGCGTTGTCCAACGGCGCCAACGGTTTCCTGCTCAAGGACGCCGGCCCGGCGCTGCTGCTCGAGGCAGTGCGGGCCGCCGACCGGGGCGACGCGCTGGTCTCACCGCAGATCACCGTGCGGCTGCTGAAGCACTTCGCCGGTCACGGCTCCCCGCCGGCCTCGGCCGAGTCGCCAGTCGAGTCGCCCGCCGAACCGCTGACCGAGCGGGAGCTGCAGGTGGTGCTGGCCGCCGCACGCGGCCTGACAAACACCGAGATCGGCACCGAGCTGTACCTGTCGCTGTCGACGGTCAAGACCCACCTCGCCGCGGTGCAGGCGAAGATCGGTGCCCGCAACCGCGTCGAGGTCGCCGCGTGGGCCTGGCGAACCGGCCTGATGGCTACTGGACCGTCCTGACCACGAGCTGGTGGCCGGGCGGCGTGCCCGCGCAGCCGGTGCCCGGCGCCGGGACGAACACCGAGTCGTACTCGTGCGGCGGGTACACCCGCAGCCCGCGCACCTCCGTCGGCTTGCACACGGCCGGGTCGTAGTTCCCGACCTGCACGAACCCCAGCGGTGAGTGTGCGGTCATGCCCGGCTTGAGCGAGATCGCCTGCCCCTTGTTGCCGTCGCGGTAGGCGGCCGGGCCGACCTGGTGCCCGTCGTCGCCCGCGACGTAGGAGACCCCGGGGAAGCCCTGGATCACGCAGGTGCGCTTGCCGACGTTGGTGAACCGGAGCTCGCGGTGGACGGTGCCGGCCGCGCCGTCGCCACCGGCGAGGCTCAGTTTCAGCTCGGCCACCTTGCACTCGTTCGGATCGGCCGCCGGCGCGGGCGACGACGGGTCAGCCGGTGCCGGCGCCGGCGGGGCCGGCTGACTCGGTGGATCGGCCACCGAGCTCGACGGCGCGACCGCGCCGCTGATCGTCGGCACCGGCGGACTGTCCGCCCCGGTATCCGCCCCGTTGTTCGCGCTGTTGCATCCGGCCACCAGCAACGCGAGCGCGATGCCCCCGATGACCGTCATCCTGTTCCGCGACATGGTCGTCAACATGGTCTTCGCCTCCAGACCTGGCCCCGACACCAGTGGAAACCACTACTGAGAAGACGGCCGACCCCCCTCGATGGTTGCTTGCCAACGAGGACTACCCGCGCATGGGCAATAACAAACGGTCACCAGATGATCGCGTCCCGCCCGGCCGTCGCCCGGTAGGCGGCCAGTACGCGCAGGATCCGGTCCCGCTTGCGCCGGGTGTCCAGGATCGACTTGACGCGCGAGAAGAACACCCCGTCGTCGGCCAGCCGGCAACGGGTCCACACTTTCGCCACGCAGCGGCCCGGCCGGCCGGGGTGGTCGGCGAGCGCGACGTGGATGACGTTGCCGGCGAAGATGTGCCTGGTGTAGAGCCCGTTGCCGGTGAACTCCACCTGCCACATGATCCCGCGCGCCGCCCCCGCGGCCACGCTCAACGCCCGCTCCCTGGTGCAGGCCAACTCGAGGGAGAAATCGCGGTCGAGCTCACGAACCCGAACCCGCCCGATCAGGAACTTCGTGACGAAACCCAGTACGACAAGGCAACTCGACCAGATGAGAATCGTGCCCATGATGCTCGCACCTCCTGCCATCCGCTGGTGATCAGCTGGTCACAGCCGAGCGAGAACGGCAGGAAGCGCTGCGGGTGGACCCGGCAGCGCCGACGGGTCTTCAGATCATCCAGGCACCTCGAACCGTGTCCTCGTCTGTTTCGAAACCGTCTGTGACGGTTGGAATACCTATTAGCGCTCGACATGGGAGTTTCGTCAAGACTTCCCGCGTAACTGTTCAACGGGAGGAAAGATTCCTGCCTCCTGCGGTCTTGACCTCGACCTAACTGGAGCGGGCATGGTGGCGGCATGGACGAGCGGACGGTGCGGCGGTACCTGAACCGGCTCGGCGCCCGCGCGGCCGCGCCGAGCGCGGACCTGCTGCGTGACCTGCATGCCCGGCACCTCGGCACGGTGCCGTTCGAGAACCTGTCGATCCACCTCGGCGAGCCGATCAGCCTGGACGAGGACGCGTTGGTGGACAAGATCGTCGACCGTGGCCGCGGCGGGTTCTGCTACGAACTCAACGGGTTGTTCGCCGGACTGCTGCGCGCGCTCGACTTCGAGGTGACCACGCTGTCGGCCAGCATGCACACCTCGGCCGGGCTGAGCCGCCCGTTCGACCACCTCGCCCTGCGGGTCGAACTGGCGGACCGGTACCTCGTCGACGTCGGCTCCGGCGCGCACTCCCGGTTCCCGCTGCTGCTGGACTGGCCGGCACCCCAGGCCGACCCGGACGGCGAGTTCCTGGTGGTGGACACCGATGACGGCGGCGTGGACGTGCTGCGCGACGGCGTGCCGAGGTACCGGGTCGAGCCACAACCACGGACGCTGGCCGATTTCGAGCAGGCCTGCCAGTGGCAGCAGACCTCGCCGGACTCGCACTTCACCGCCGGCCCGACCTGTTCGCGGATGACGACGACCGGCCGGATCACCCTGGCCGGCAACCGGCTGATCACCACCGTCGGCGACACCAGGACCGAGACCGAACTGTCCGACCAGGACACCCTCGCCGCCTACCGGGAACACTTCGGCATCGTGCTGCCCCGGCTGCCGAGGACACCGGTGGTCAGCTGATCACTTGCTGGCCACCCGGCGGTACTTCGCCACCGACAGCGGCACGAAGACCACCAGGATCGCCACCGACGAGAGCAGCGCGTAGAGCACCGCGTTGTCGGCGGGCCAGCCGGCCGGCGGGGCCATGTTGGGTGGCGCGGCGTTGCCGAACAGGTCGCGGACCGACTGGATCACCGCGGTGAACGGGTTCCACTCCGCGATCACCTTGAGCGGCCCGGGCATCGTGCCGGCGCCGACGAACGCCGAGGAGATGAACGACAGCGGGAACAACCACATCAGCCCCGCGCTCTGCGCCACCTCGACGCTGGGCGAGGACAGCCCGATCAGCGCGCCGATCCAGGACATCGCGAACCCGAACAACAGCAGCAACAGGTAGGCCAGGACCGCGTCGAGGAAGCTGCCGCGGATCCGCCAGCCGATCACCAGCCCCGCCAGCGACATGATCAACAGTGCCAGCGCGCTCACCATCAGGTCGGAGACCGTCCGGCCGAGCAGCACCGCGAGCCGCGACATCGGCAGCGAGCGGAACCGGTCGATGATGCCCTTCTGCAGGTCGCTGCACAGCCCGATGACGGTGAACGCCGAGTTGAACGCGATGGTCTGCACGAAGATGCCGGCGACCAGGAACTCCCGGTAGGCCCCGCCACCGAGCGCGCCACCGAAGACGTAGGCGAACAGCAGCACGAACATGATCGGCTGGATGACCGCGGCGAACAGCCAGTCGACGTTGCGCCGCACGTTGAGCAGGTTGCGCCAGGCGATGATCCCGCCGTCGCGGATGCCCTGGGTCAGGACGGTCACGCCGACTCCCCCTTCGCGACCGGCTGATCCTCGGCCGCATGGCCGGTCAGCGACAGGAACACGTCGTCGAGCGTCGGCCGGTGCAGGCTGACGTCGAGCACCGCGACCCCGTCGGCGTCGAGCCGGCGCAGCGCCTCGATCAGCGACTTCGTGCCGGCCTCGACCAGCACCTGCACCCGTTTGTGCTGCTCGTCGGCGATCGGCTCGCCGGAGCCGACCTCGGCGAGCACCCGCACGGTCTTGGCCAGCTCGGCCGACTCGGCCACCACGATCTCCAGCCACTCGCCGCCGACCTCGCCCTTGAGCTGGTCGGCGGTGCCGCTGGCGATGACCTTGCCGTGGTCGATCACCAGGATCGTGTCGGCCAACTGGTCGGCTTCCTCCAGGTACTGGGTGGTGAGCAGCACGGTGGCGCCGTCGGCGACCAGCTCGCCGATGACCTCCCAGGTGTCCAGCCGGCCCCTCGGGTCCAGCCCGGTGGTCGGCTCGTCGAGCAGCACCACGGCCGGCTCGGCGACCAGCGCGCCCGCCAGGTCGAGGCGGCGGCGCATCCCGCCGGAGTAGGTCTTCGACGGCCGGTCGGCGGCGTCGTCGAGCCGGAACCGGCTGATCAGGTCGCGGGCGCGGGTGCGGGCGGTCGGCTTGTTCATGCCGTAGAGCCGGCCGACCATGTACAGGTTCTCGAAGCCGGTCAGGTTCTCGTCGACCGCGGCGTACTGGCCGGACAACCCGATCGAGCGACGCACCGCGTCCGGCTCGGCGAGCACGTCATGCCCGGCGACCCACGCCCGGCCGGAGTCGGGCCGCAGCAGCGTGGTGAGGATGCGTACCGCCGTGGTCTTGCCGGCGCCGTTGGGCCCGAGCAGACCGAGCACGGTGCCGGTCGGGATCTGCAGATCGACACCGTCCAGCGCGCGGGTCGAGCCGTAGGTCTTGACCAGGGCCTCCGCGCGTACCGCGACATCGGACGCGGTCGATGGCATGACACCCCCTGTTTGACCTGGTTCTTCGCAGTTCGGCGCGAGCCTAGCCGCCGAGTCCGACAAATCGCCGCCGAATTTATCGCCGGGCGGCCATACGCGAGAATCACCCCGACCACACCGCCTCGCTGTTCGGGAGAACCAGCCGTGACCTACCAGCCAGCGAACCAGGCGGGCGCCCCTCAACCTGGTTACCCGACCCAGCCGGTGCCGAATCATCATCGGCCCCGAACGGGGCGTGCCGGGCTGATCATCGGCGCGGGCACGCTCGGGCTGGCCCGGTCGACCGACCAGATCCGGCGGATCTGCGACGAGCTGTAGGCGGCGGAACCGTCAGCCGGTCTGGCCGCCGCGTACCGAGGAGACCCACGCCTGTGCGGTCGCGTAGTCGATGTCGGTGTTGCCGAGCTTGTTGGCGGTGGCCACCGGGCCGCGGCCGGCCTTGGGGTAGGAGCCAAGGAAGCGCACGTGCTCGCAGCGGCGGTGCAGCGCGGCCAGCGCGTCCCCGACCCGGGACTCGGCGATGTGCCCGTCGAAGTCCAGGTAGAAGCGGTAGCGGCCGAGCCAGCCCTTCTGTGGGCGGGACTCGATCCGGCTCAGGTTGATGCCGCGCAGGGCCAGTTCGGTGAGCAGTTCGGCGAGCACGCCGGTGCGCTCGGCGCTGGCGACCATCACCAGCGAGGTGCGGTCGAACCCGGTCGGCTCCGGCAGCGCGCCCGGCCTGCGCAGCAGCAGGAACCTGGTCATCGCGCCGTCGACGTCGGCAACATCGGTGGCCAGCACGTCCAGCGGGTAGTGGGTGGCGGCGACCGGTGCGGTGATCGCGGCGTCCCAGGTGCCGGCGAGCACGCCGACCGCGGCGGCGGCGGTCGAGGTGGCCGCGGTCTGGGTGGCCGCCGGCAGGTGCTCGGCCAGCCAGCCCTGGACCTGGGCCAGGGCGTGCGGGTGGCTGGCGACCGTGCGCACCTCGCCGCCAACGCCCGGCGCCACCAGCACGGAGAACCGGACCGGCAGCACCACCTCGGCGATCGCCACCAGCGGCTCGTCGACCGCGAGCGCGTCCAGAGTGGCCGAGACCGCGCCCTCGACCGAGTTCTCCACCGGCACACACGCCACGTCGGCCTCGCCGCCGCGGACGGCCGCCAGCGCGCGCGGGACGGTGTCCAGCGGCACCAGGGTGTCGGCCGGTTCGGCGTGCACCATGGCGGCTTGCTCGGAGAACGTTCCCTGGGGACCGAAGTAGGCGATGGTCGACACGCGCCGAGCCTACGCAGCCACCGGCCCAGGGTGCCGCGACCTACCGTGCGCTACCGGCCGCACCCGATCGGTGGCGGCCGGCGGTCGCTCCGGTGTCCCACGAGTTGGTGAACAACGGTTACGCGCGGTGCCCTGGAGGTGCAATGCTGGTGCCGTGACCGCCGATTCGGGACCCGACACGGGCACGGACACCGGCACCGACACCGCGGGCATCGCGACCGGACAACTTGGAGACCCGGCACGCATGCGGTTGGTGCTCTGCGCCGTCGACGAGCCGCTCGCGCTCGCGTGGGCCGAGGCCGTCGCCGGCAGGCGCGACGTCGAGGTGCACCACGGCTCCGCGCTGGAGGTCGACGCGCAGGCGGTGGTCAGCCCGGCCAACTCGTTCGGCTGGATGCGGGGCGGCATCGACGCGGTGTACGCGCAGGCCTTTCCCTCGATCGAGCAGCACGTGCGTAGCGCCGTGCTGGCCTATCACGGCGGTGAGCTGCCCGTCGGCCAGGCGCTGATCGTGCCGACCGGCGTGCCGTCGCCGCCATGGCTGATCAGCGCGCCGACCATGCGCGAGCCGGGCGAGTCGCTGCCCCCGGACACCGTGCACCCCTATCTCGCGGCCAGGGCGGTGTTCCACCTGTGGCGCGACGGCCGGCTCGAGGACGACCGCCGGGTGCGCCGCGTGGTCCGCACGATCGCCCTGCCCGGCCTGGGGACCGGCGTCGGCGGCGTGCCGCCGCAGAACTGCGCGCGCCAGGTGATGGCCGCGTGGGACGAGGTCTTCGACCCGCGCGGGCTTCGCTGACCGGCCGGGCCGAATCGCCGGAGGGTGTACGGAGTCACAGTGCCCAAGCTGCCATGACGGCCTAACGTTTGTTGACGTGCGGGCCACCCATCAACGAGCGATGCGGTCCGGTCGAGAGCCGAGCCCCTACGTGGAGCTGCGCCGCGAGCAGTGGCGGGAGCTGCGCCGGGCGACGCCGCTGACCATGACCCTGGACGAGCTGGTCGCGCTGCGCGGCCTGGGCGACCCGGTCGACCTGGAGGAGGTCGTCGACGTCTACCTCCCGTTATCCCGGCTGATCAGCCTGCAGGTCGCCGCCCGCCAGCGGTTACACGAGGCCACCACGTCCTTCCTCGGCGAGGACCCCCGGGACACCACGAAGGTGCCGTTCGTGATCGGCATCGCGGGCAGTGTCGCGGTCGGCAAGTCGACCACCGCCCGCCTGTTGCAGACCCTGCTCGCCCGCTGGCCGGACCATCCGCACGTCGACCTGGTCACCACCGACGGCTTCCTGCTGACCAAGGCCGAGCTGACCAGGCGCGAGCTCATGCACCGCAAGGGTTTCCCGGAGAGCTACGACCGGCGCGGCCTGCTGCGGTTCGTCTCCGACGTGAAGTCCGGGGCCGCCGAGGTGCGCGCGCCGGTGTACTCGCACCTGGCCTACGACATCGTGCCGGGCGAGGAGCAGGTGGTGCGCCGCCCGGACATCCTCATCCTCGAGGGGCTGAACGTGCTGCTGCCAGGGCAGGGGCTCACCGTGGCCGACCTGTTCGACTTCTCGATCTACGTCGACGCGCACACCGAGGACATCGCCCGTTGGTACGTGGAGCGGTTCCGGACGCTGCGCGACACCGCGTTCACCGACCCTGGCTCGCACTTCCACCACTACGCGTCGCTGTCGGACCAGGCGGCGAGCGCGGAGGCGACCCGGCTGTGGCGGGAGATCAACGAGCCGAACCTGGTGCACAACATCCTGCCGACCCGCCCGCGGGCGACCCTGGTGCTGCGCAAGGACGCCGACCACCGGACCAGCCGGGTGCGGCTGCGCAAGCTCTGACCCACCGGCGCTGACCACCGGCGCCGGACTGTCGGTGCCGCGTGGTTTGCTCCCCCCGTGGACGAGTCGCGATATCTCGAGTACCTGGCAGCCGACTTCCGGCGGCTGCGAGCCGTGGTGGCCGGGGCGCTGGGCGAGCCAGTGCCGAGCTGCCCCGGCTGGACCGGCGCCGACCTGGCGTTTCACCAGGCCGAGGTGTACCTGCACAAGACCGAGGCGATGCGCCGGGGCGAGTTCCCCCGCCCGTGGCCGCCCGCCGATCTCGGCGACGACCCGCTGGCCGCCCTCGACGACGCCTACCGGCGGCTGATCGCCGAGTTCGCCGCCCGCGAACCGGCCGATTTCGCGCCGACCTGGTACGAGCCGGACCAGACGGTCGGGTTCTGGATCAGGCGGATGGCCTTCGAGACGGTCATCCACCGGGTGGACGCCGAGCTGGCCGCGGCGGTGACCCCGGCGCCGATCCCGGTCGAGCTGGCGGTGGCGGGCATCGACGAGGTGCTCCAGTGCTTCCTCGCCTACGGCGTGGCGACCTTCCCCGACGAGGTCGCCGACCTGCTGGCCGTCTGCGACGGCGACACCGTCGGGGTGGACGTGCCCGGGGTGAGCTGGCTGGTGGCGCTCGGGCCGGACGTGGTGAGCGTCATCCAGGGCCAGGCCGACACCGACGCAGTGGTGCGGGGCGAGGCGGACGCCGTGCTGCGCTGGCTGTGGCGCCGGGTCGGCAACGACGCGATCGAGCTGGACGGCAACCGGGGGTCGGTCGGCAAGCTGCACCAGCTCCTCGGCCGGGCGACGCAGTAGCGGAGTCCTAGTCTTGGCGTATGCCGGTACGGGTGGCGCTCGTCGACGACCACGAGGTGGTCCGCCGCGGCCTGCGTGACCTGCTCGACGGCGAGCCGGGGATCGAGGTGGTCGCCGAGGCGGCCGGGGTCGACGAGGCGTTGGTCCGCATCGGCGACACCCGGCCGGACGTGGTGGTGGTCGACGTGCGCCTGCCCGACGGCGACGGGGTGTCGCTGTGCCGCACGCTGCGCGCCCGCGACCCGGCCCCGCGCTGCCTGGTGCTCACCGCGTTCGACGACGAGCGGGCGCTGGTCGAGGCGATCATGGCCGGGGCGTCGGGCTATCTGCTCAAGCAGGTGCGCGGGCAGGATCTGGTGCACGCGGTGCGCGAGGTGGCCGCCGGCCGGTCGCTGCTCGACCCGGTGACCACCGCGCGAGTGCTGGACCGGATGCGCCGCGCGGCGGAGACCGACGAGCTGGCCGCGCTCACCGAGCGGGAGCGCCGGGTGCTCGAGCTGCTGGGCGACGGCCTGACCAACCGGCAGATCGCCGAGCGGCTGTTCCTGGCCGAGAAGACGGTGAAGAACTACGTGACCTCGGTGCTCGCCAAACTGGGCATGGAACGCCGAACCCAGGCCATCGCCTGGATAGCCCGCCGCCCACCCCGCCCCTGACCCCGCCCCGATCCCCGCCTCAACGCAGCGAAGGGTCCCTTCGCTGCGTCCGGCGCAGTGAAGGGACCCTTCGCTGCGGTCAGCTGGCCGCGGCGGCGGCGTCCACCGGGCGGGGGCGCACCGCGAGCCAGGTGCTGAGCAGGGTCGCGCCCACGGTCAGCACGGTCGCCGTGCCNGCGTCCACCGGGCGGGGGCGCACCGCGAGCCAGGTGCTGAGCAGGGTCGCGCCCACGGTCAGCACGGTCGCCGTGCCGACCACCGTCAGGTAGATCCACAGCGGCCCGGACGGGAACAGCGAGCCGTCGGTGACCAGGGTGAACGGCAGCAGCGTGACCACCGTGATCAGTGTGCCGAGCGCGACGCCGATCGTCGCCACCATGCCCGCCTCGACGCCCATCATGCGCAGCACCTGACCTCGGGTGGAGCCGGTCAGCCGTTGCAGGCCGAACTCCCGCCGCCGGGCCGAGGTGGCCATCACCATGCTGTTCACCATGGAGATCGCCGTGTAGGCGACGATCATGCCGGCCATCAGGTAGTTGATCCAGGCGCCCAGCTCCTGCTCCTTGGCGAAACCCGAGGTCAGCGCGTCCCGGTCGGCGACCACGACGCCCGGCGCCAGCCCGGCCAGCGCCGAGGACAGCTCGGTGAGCGGCACGTCCCCGGACGCGGCGACCAGGATCTGCGGCGGCAGCCCGCTGGTGGTGTGCTCGGCGACCAGGTCGGCGGGCATCAGCACGGTCTCGAAGCCCTCGCGTCCCGGGTAGAGGCCGACGATCCGCACGTCGACGTCCGCCCCGTCACCCATCCGCATGGTGATCTGCTCGCCAACTCCTCGATCGAGCGTGGCCGCGTGCTCGACCGGTAGCACGATCGTGTCGCCACGCAGGTCAGCCAGCTCGCCCTCGGTCAGCGACACCGCGTTCGTGCGCGCCGCGCCGTCCGCGCTCACGCCCTGCACCGGCCAGCCGTCCTCGCTCTGCGAGTCGTCGTAGGGAGCCGCCACGTACGCGGTGCTGGTCACCAGCTCCGACGCGGCCGCCACCCCGGGCACCCGGCGCACCTGGTCGACCAGGTCGGGCGCGTGCCCGCCGGTGGCCGACTCGAGCACGAGGTCGGCCCGCAGGCTCTCCGCGTAGGCCTCGTTGGCCACCGCCACCGTCGTGGTCTGCAGGTAGATGTTCGCGGTGGCGATCCCGGTGGCCAGCATGACCGGGGTGACCACGGCCGCCAACCGCACCGTCCTGGTCTTCGCGTTGAGCGTGGCCAGGTAGCCGGCGGTGCCGGTGAGCAGCCGCACCGGGCCCCGCACCAGCGCCAGCATCACCCGGGTGATGCCCGGCCCGATCAGCGCCAGCCCGATCGCCCACAGCAGCACCGCCGGTCCGGCCGTGCTCGCCGCGATCGGCCCGGTCATCACCGCGATGGTCACGATGAACAGCGCGATCCCCCCGCCGAGGCACAGCAGCGCGAGGATCAGCCGCACCGGCGAGAGCCACCGCCGCTGGATACCGGCCTCGACCAGCGCCTCGGTCGGCCGCGCCCTGGCCGCCCGCCGCCCGGCGACCCAGCCGGCGGCCAGCGTGATCAACAGCGACGAGCCGATGGCGACGATCATCGGGATCCAGCCGAGCCGGAACTCCATCGCCGCCGGCACGATGCCGCGACCGACCAGCCGGTCGAACAGCCACTGGCCGAACTGGACCCCGAGTGCCACACCGAGCGTGGTGGCCAGCAGCGAGGTCACCACGGCCTCGCCGAGCACCATCCGGCGCAACTGGCCGGGGGTGGTGCCGATCGCCCGCAGCAGCGCCAGCTCGCGCAGCCGCTGCTGGATCGACAGCCCGAGGGTGGTGGCCACCACGAACAGCGCGACGCTGATCGCCATGCCGCCGAACACCGAGGACAGCACGATCAGCGACTCGCCGGCCTTGGTGGCCTCCGGGAACTCGGCGACACCCCGGTCGTTGCCGGTGCGGATGAGCGCGCCGGACCCGCGCAGCGCCTCGTCGACGGCGCCGACCACCTGGTCGAGGTCCGCGCCGGGCTCGATCCGCACGGCGATGGCGTTCACCTCGCCGGGGTGACCGGTGAGCGTGTCCAGGTCGGCGTCGGCGAAGAACAGCCCCGGTGTCTCGCCGATCCCGGACACGGTGAACGTCGCGGTCCTGGCGTTGACGACCAGCTCCACCCGGTCGCCGACCTGGTGGCCGGCCGCGGCGTCCAGCACGACCTGGCCGCCGGCCGGGGCCGCGCCGGCGGCCAGTGTGTGGCCGCCGAGCTCGGCCGAGGACCAGCCGTGCCCGGCCACCGGACCGGCGCCGGGCAGCGCGGCCGGCACCGTCACGTCGCCGACCACGGCCGCCACCCCGGGCACCGAGTCCACTGTGGACATCAGGTCGGCGTCCAGCCGGACCTGCTCGGCGAGCGTGCCGCTCTCGACGTCCTCCTCCGGGTCGGCCGGGTTCTCCTTGGGCAGGCTGTAGGTCTGGCCCGCGGTGACCACGATCGGCGCACCGGCGAGCCGCTGGGCGGGCACCTCGCCGCGGATGCCGGTCTCCATCAGACCGCCACAGGCGAGCACGATCACCGCGCCGAAGGTCATGGCGAGGAAGGTCGCGAGGAACGCGCCCTTGCGGTAGCGCAGGGTGCGCAGTGCGATGCCGAACATCACCCGGCTCCCGTCGAGGCCGCGGCACGTTCGGCCCAGGCGCCCAGGTGGGTCATCCGCTCGGCGACCGCCTCGGCGGTCGGCCGGCGCAGCTCGCCGACCAGCTTGCCGTCGGCGAGGAACAGCACGCGGTCGGCGCAGGCGGCGGCGACCGGGTCGTGGGTGACCATGATGATCGTCTGGCCGGCGGCGTCGACCGACCGGCGCAGCAGGCCGAGGATGTCCCTGGCGGTGCGGGTGTCCAGCGCGCCGGTCGGCTCGTCGGCGAACAGTACGGCCGGCCGGGTGACCAGCGCGCGGGCGATCGCGACCCGCTGCTGCTGGCCGCCGGACAGCTCGGCGGGCAGGTGCTTGCGCCGCGCGGTGAGCCCGACCTGCTCCATGACCTGCGCGACCAGTGCCGGCTTGGCCCGGCGGCCGGCAAGGCGCAGCGGCAGCGTGATGTTGTCCTGCACGGTGAGCGCCGGCAGCAGGTTGAACGCCTGGAACACGAAGCCGACCCGCTCGCGCCGCAGCTTGGTCAGCGCCACTTCGGACAGCTCGCCGAGGTTCTCGCCGGCCAGCAGCACACTGCCGGAAGTCGGCCGGTCGAGCCCGGCCGCGCAGTGCAGGAAGGTGCTCTTGCCAGAGCCGGACGGGCCCATCACCGCGGTGAAGCTGGCCTGGGCGAACCCGACGCTCACCCCGTCAAGCGCGGTCACGCTGTTGCGTTTGCCGCCGTAGGTCCTGCGCACGTCCTGTAGGTGGACGACCGGGTTCATCGTGTTCTCCTTGTCTGCCGCACAGGGAGAATCCTGGCTGGTCAGGCGCGCCGGAACACTGGTGCAAGCCGGGAGATCCGTGGTGGGGCTAGCCCTACCCCAGCGGCGCCACCCAGGTCACGGTCGTGCCGCGCCGGGAGGAGGAGACGATCTCGCACCGGCCGCCCGCCTGGGCGGCGCGCTCCTCGAGATGTTTGAGGCCGCGTTGGGTCACGCCCTCCGGAATGCCGCAACCGTCGTCGCGCACGGTCAGCGTCAACTCGTCGCCGAGTCCGATCTGGACACTGACCTGATGCGCGCCGGAGTGTCTGACCACATTGGACAACGCCTCCCGCAGGGCGGCTCGGGCGTGGTCGGCCAGCTCGGCGGGCAGGCCGCGCGGGTCGCCGGTGATCTCCAGGGTCGGCGCGAACCCGAGCAGCTCGCCCGCGATGGCGACCTCGCCCCTGGCGGACTCGGCCAGATCGGTGCCGGCCTCCCCCGGCTCCGGGCTGCGCAGCGCACGGACCACGGCCCGCACGTCGGCGATGGAGGCGTCGAGCTGGTCGACCGCCTCGGCCAGCCGGGTGGCGTCGGCGCGGGCGAGCTTGCGGGCCGGGCGGCGGGCAAGCAGGTCCAGCTGCATGCCGGCGGCGTAGAGCCGCTGCACGATCACGTCGTGCAGGTCGCGGGCGATGCGCGCGCGTTCCTGGTAGAGCCCGACGCGGGCGCGGGCGGTCGCGCCCTCGGCGAGCACCAGCACCAGGCCGGCCTGCGCGGCGAACGCGGTGAGCAGGTCGATCGCGGTCCGGTCGAACGGCCGGGCGCCGCGGTGGCGGTAGACGGTGAGCGCGCCGAGCCTGCGCTGCGCGGTGCCGAACGGCGCGGCCGCGAACGGCCCGTAGGTACGCAGCTCACGCGGCACGAACGGGGCGGTTCGCGGGTCGCTCCAGACGTCGTCGACGGTGACCGCGACCCCGCTGCGCGCGACCCTGGCCGCCGACGAGCGGGCGGAGAGCACCAGCCCGACGGGGTCGTTGGCCAGCACGTCCGGCACGCCGTGCGCGGCCTCGACGGTGAGCGTGCCGTCCTCGGCGCGGGCCATGACCAGCCCGAGGTCGGCCTCGGCGAGGTCGGCGGCGCGGTGCACGACCAGGCGCAGCACGGCCTCCGGGTCGTCGCCGGAGAGTGCGGCGGTGGCGATCTCGGTGGCGGCGCCGAGCGCGCGGGCGGCCAGGTCGGGTTCCATCGCCGCCAAATCTAGGCGGCGCATGCGGTGCCGGCACGGAGGTGGCCGGCCGCGTCCAGCTCGATGACCAGATCGGCGGCCGCGACCTCCGCCTGCCGGTGGGTGACGTGCACGACCGTGCGGCGCTGTGCCCGGATGGTGGCCAGCACCGCCTCGGCGGTCGCGGCGTCCAGGTGCGCGGTCGGCTCGTCGAGCAGCAGCACGTCGGCGTCGGCGAGCAGCGCGCGGGCCAGCGCGAGCCGCTGGGCCTCGCCGCCGGAGGTGCTCGCGGCGCCGCCGGCCAGGTGGGTGTCCAGCCGGCCGGCCCAGTGCCCGAGCCCGGCGCGGCGCAGCGCGTCGGCCAGCTGGTCGTCGGTGGCCGCCGGGTCGGCGAGACGGAGGTTCTCCCGGACCGTGGTGGCGACCAGCATCGGGTCCTGCGGGCACCAGGCCACGCTCGCCGGAACGCGCGCGGTGCCGCTGGTGGGATCGAGGAACCCCAGCAGCAGCGCCAACAGGGTCGACTTGCCGGCGCCGGACGGGCCGGTGACCGCGACGTGCGTGCCGCGCGGGATGTGCAGGGTGACCGCGCGCAGCACCGGCTCGACGACTCCCGGCCAGCCGGCGTCCACGTCGCGCAGGTCGATGTCCTGGCCGGTCATGACGGGTCGCCGTGCTGGCGGCCGGCGGTCGAGACGGGCGATGGCGGCCCGCAGCGCGTCGCGGTGCTGGGCGGCGGGCGGCAGCAGGGCGAGGGTCTCGGCCAGCGCCAGCGGGAGCAGCGCCGGGACGGGCGCCAGCAGTGGGTCGAGGGTGCCCCCGGCCACCGCCGCCGCGGCCAGGTCGGCGCCGGCGACCGCGGCCGCGCCGGCGGCCAGCGTGATCACCAGGGTGGCCGCGCACGCGCCGAACGCC